>NZ_QTYG01000030.1:0-36323 GCF_003462045.1 Ruminococcus sp. AM31-15AC
GGCTAACAGAAGAATCTGCACCGCCAACGGTGGGCTGCCTCCGGCAGTTCGAAGAAAGCTCTACTATGATCATATCTTTCTCGCTGCATAATTCTTGTTCGAATAAAATGTGTCAAGTGATATTGACAAAACCATATATATTATGATTACCTTTGACATTCTGGTCAAATAAAATTCCTTTTTTGCCATTTGAATAAAAAACTGAAATACTATTATCTGTTTCACCATATTGAGTCTGTTTAAAACCGGCAGGCAACTGTGAAATATAATATTTTTCTTCAATAGAAGTCGGATAACCATCGTCCGTTCCACTTTCGATTGTTACAACACTGTGATTCGAAAAGATTTTTATTATAAAATCATATACTGCATTACGAACCGCTTCGACACTTAACGCAGAGGCAGAAAGTACGATCATTGCAACAATAATACACGCAGCTCTGCGAGTTGCCGTACTTATAAGCTTAAAATATGGTCTGCTTTGCCGTTTAATAAGCTTCTTCATTTTCTTATTATGCTTATCACTAAATTCGTGTTCATCATTTAATGAGATCGCTTCCATATCGGCGTTATAATCTTCATCAATTACATCTTTTAAAGCTAGTATAAACGATGTGTTTTCGTTCATATTTCTCCCTCCTTTAAAATTATCTTTTTCAGATTATTCTTTGCCGTCCAATATCGCTGCTTGGCTGCTGCATAACTGATACCAAACGAATCTGCAATTTCTTTATAGTCCATTCCCTGGACGCATACAAGATAGAGTATATCTCTATCAGTTTTATTTAATTTCCTTATGAAATCAGACCATTTATCCTTATCAAATTCCGAATATTTATCGTCGTTAAAATAAATATCATCTTCGTATGGCAAATTCAATGTATTTTTTTCTTCTTTTGCAAGAATGTTAAAAGCTCTGTTCCTAACACTAATAACAACATATTTCTGCTTTTCGTAAGAAGTTAAATTGTTAACTTTTTTGAAATTCTTTGCAACAGAAAGAAAGACTTCTGAAACACATTCTTCCGCAAGACTTTCGTTTTTTAATATCTTATAAGCAATTATGTACGCTTTATTTCTACACTCTCTATACAGTACCTCAAAATCTGATACATCGTCATCATCAACTAATACCATATAAATCGGTAACATTTTGTCACTTCCTATCAATAAGTCAAAACATTTATTTTTCCAAAATTGAGTATATCACATCTAAGACCAATTTGCAACATTCTTATCGTCATTTTTATGATTATGCTTTTTTTGCCAGTACAAGAACTCAAACAAATAGATTTTAGACAAGGAAATATATTCTTATCGCATAAATAAAAATCATGAGGTGGCGTTTTACCACCTCATAACTTTGTGTAAATGCTAAAGCTAAAAGTCATAAAAGTTCTGACTATTGTGTAATCATACAAACTTGAAAAAAATTTTTCAAATAAGGTTGTTAAGTCGTCAGTTACTTCCCCTATACAAGTATAGGGAAACTCGACAAATTATCAATTTCAATTTTGTGCAAACATATGAAATTTATAAAACCCAAATAAAAAAATCCTGTACTTTTTCAAATTTGTTGCCAGTAATAATAAGAGATCAATTGAAGTGATTTGCGATAGTCTCCGTGTCACACAGACATACCTTTAATATAACATACTAAGTAATATTAATATAGCAAAAGAAAAAATGTATATTACCAACAAAGTGGAAAGACAGATAAAATAATGACCGTGACAGTAGTGACAGTAAAAATGGTAGCGGAGTTACTGTCAACAGGCTGACTTCAAAATAGTGAAAAGCCTTGAAATTCCTTGCTTTGCGAGGTGTGACAGTAAAAAATAAATCAAAGTTTTACTGTCAACATTTCAAGGTTACTGTCAACGCAACGTAAGCCAATTTGAGGGCTTGATTTTTCTGTCGGGTAAGTTTAGCAAAAGCATTTCAAAAGCCAACACAAGCAATTTGTTAGCCGCTGTGGGCGATATGTGTGAGAGGTTTTAATTCTGATAATAAAAAGGCAGTTGTCAATCTGCACAAATACCGGATATGCAGCAGTTAAAGCAAAGTTAAATATTTCATTGCAAGTTAAAGTTTCGGGGTCATAGCCCCCGAAACAGTCACAGCGGACGAGCAAAGCTCGCCGCAAAAGTGCCGAAAATACGCAGTTTCAGCAAAATGATTGTGCATAATTTTTATGGGGTCATAAATTTGAGCTTTGAATGATTGAGGGGTCGTAAGTGCAAAAAACTGCGTGAAATCGGCATAATTGCGGGCGTTGTTGATGATGTCAAACGAAATTTTAAGAAAGGAATGATTAAAAATGATCAGTTTAAAAATCAGAGAAAAAGAAACTGAAAAGACAGTAAGGAGGGCGATAAAAATATGCCAAGACAAAGAGAAATCCCGAAAATCAATTCAGTCACTGTTATCTATAATGGCGACGGAAAGACATTTGATACCTTCATGGAGTCCATGATTAACGACTATTTGAATTCAGATAGTATGTCCAAATGCTCCGACTCCGATTTTATTGATAAGGTAGAAATTATTGATAAAACAGCGTGATCGCTGGACTTTAAGGGTGGCTTGTGGTAGTGTCAATCTGAACGAAGTTCAGATAGGTAACGCGGACACACCACAGCGTGCCTGCCGAATTTAAAGGAGGTCGATAAAATGAGAGCGTGGCTATACTACAGATTATCTCGTGACGAAGATGAGGAAATGAACAGTCTGCAAAATCAACGACAGATTTTAGTTGATTACGCTGAGCAGAATGGTTACGAAATCGTCGGAGAGAGCTTTGATGACAATGTTTCAGGAATGACGTTTAACAGAAAAGGCTTAGGAGAACTTGAAATTGCTGTTGACGAAGGTAAAATTGATGTAGTTCTGGTCAAGGATCTATCAAGACTTGGCAGACACCGTACTCAAACGGAACTGTTCATAGATCACTTGCGACAGAACAATGTCAAGGTCTATTCTGTGACTGAGGGCATTGATTCCAGTAACGAGAATGACGATTTGATGATTGGATTCAAGCAGATCTTCAACGATTTTTATGCTAAGGACATCAGCAAAAAAGTAAAAGCAGGTGTACGTCAAAAGCAGAAAGGAAAAGGTCTGATAGAGTCCTTACCCCTCGGTTACAAGCGTGACCGAAACACAAATACTGTTTTGGTAGACGATGAAACAGCTTGGATAGTGCAGGAAGTATTCAAGCTATACGTTGACGGCTACGGCTTGACCACAATCGCAAAGAAGATGAACGAACGTGGAATAAAATCACCAGAATACTATCAGCGCAGAAAGCTAGCAGATTGGAAACCCGACATCTCTAAAAAATACTTGTGGGTACAAACAGCAGTCAAACGCATTCTCACAAATGAATTATACATTGGCACAATGGTTAATCATAAGACAGTAACTTCAAAAATATACAAAACCAAAACTTTCATTCCGCCCGAAGAACAGTATCGCCATGAGAATTTCTGCGAACCAATAATTGATGAAACAACTTGGAAACAGGCACAGTTTTTACTGGAACAGCGTTCACAGATTAATCCACGTTCGCAAAATGGCAGGAATCTTCATCGCTATTCCGGATTAATAAAATGCTCCGACTGCGGGGCTTGCTTTGTAGCTCGCACAAGAAAATGGAAAGGCAAAGAGTACGTTGAATACACTTGCAACAGCGCACACCGCTACGGCAAGCAATACTGTACTCCGCACACAGTCCGTGAAAATCAGCTTGACGCTTTGATCGAAGATGAAGTCCGAGGACTTCGTGAAACGATACTTGCCGAAAGCGAACGCTACAACAAGATTGTCAAGGATTGGGTAAAGAAAAAGCCGCTGTATGAACGTCAGATACAGCAGCTCAACGATAAGATATTATCACTCCGACAGCAGATCGAAGATTTGATTATAGAGCGAATCGGCGACAGAGAACACGCACAAGTTTACAACAATATGATTACTAAGCGTGAAGAAGAAATATCCGCTATTGAAAAACGGATAACCGACTTGAGGGAATATGACAAAATCTGCAAACAGAGAAAAGAACAGCTTAAAAACACAACACAGATACTTGATGAAATCCTGTCCGAGGGTACGATTTCGGATATCAATCTAAGAATGTTAGTCAAGCGAATTTTCATTCATCAAAATGAAGATAAAAGTCTTGATATCAGATTCGAGATGAACGGAGAGTTTAATGGAACTGTCAGCGTGTTTATTGAGCCAACAGAAGAATTAGAAAGTGCATAGAAATTAAAACGAAATCCGCAGTATCGCCTGCGGATTTGTTCGTTACATATATGAATATATTAACCGACAGACGCATTAGCTATGGTAGTGCATTTTAGCATAATATCAATTAAAAATTGTTCTTAGAGCCAGCGTGTCTGCCCATTTATTTTTACTGGAGCAAAAGAAAAAAGCCCGATAAAATCGAGCTTTTCGTGGTGCGGATGACGGGACTTGAACCCACATGACCTTGCGATCACTAGCACCTGAAGCTAGCGCGTCTGCCAATTCCGCCACATCCGCATATAAAAATTTGAAACTTCTTACTCGGCTCAAATCTAAAACCGAGGTGGGCTTTTCACAAACAGCTCCACATGATATATGAACAGGAAATCGGCAAGCAGATAAATCCACTGTCGTTACGCTGCCTGAAGCTAGCGCGTCTGCCAATTCCGCCACATCCGCATATTTAACGTTGCTCAATGCAACGTATTTATTATATCATATTACACGTACTTTGTCAATACTTTTTTGCAGCTTTTTCGATAAAAACGCCAAAAAATAAAGCCTGACTAAAAAGTCAGGCTGATTTTTATATCGGAATCATCACCCGTTTTTAAACTGCTCACTAAGAGCCTGATCACTCATGCCGAAAGTCACAAGCTTGCTGAAATACTTGTTCTTCATAAGCGCCTTGACAAGTATAACACCAACTATCGTTACGCATACAAATTCGCCTAAAGCTACCCAGCCCATGTTCACAAGAAGCGGCGTCTTGAAGACATACGTCAGCTCAAAGCCAACTATCACTGCATTTGATATCACCGGGAAAAGCGATGCAACTACAAGATTTACCTTGTTTCTCAGCAGATAGATAAGAACCGCTGCCACAACTGTAGCAAGCGTTCCAAATACTACGTCCACCATTCCGAGCGTACTGAATAGATTGACTATCAAACAACCTATAGAAAGCGAAATGATGTAATCCTTGTTGAAATAACAAAGTAGCATCAAAACCTCAGATATGCGGAACTGTACCTGTCCGTATGCAAGCGAGCTGCAAAGCATCGTAGCCACAACATATATCGCTGCAATAAGTCCCATGTTTGTTAAACGACGTGCACTGAAAATTTCCATAAAAAAATCTCCTTGTTTTTATTTGTGAGTGGTTGATCTAGGTTACACTCTATTTAATTGGAAAATAAAATAACATAAAAAGGCTGCCGCCGAAACGACAGCCCGTTTATTTACGTTAATTTAGCTATTGATTAAGCCTTGCCAACAGAACCGAAGAGTTCCATCTTCTCCTTGACCTTAGCCTTGATAGCCTCGAAGCCAGGATTGAGAAGCTTTCTTGGGTCAAAGCCCTTGCCCTGAAGATCCTTGCCCTCTTCAATGTACTTTCTTGTAGCTTCCTGGAATGAAAGCTGGCACTCTGTGTTTACGTTGATCTTTGCAACGCCAAGTGAGATTGCCTTCTTGATCATATCGTCAGGAATACCTGTACCGCCGTGAAGTACCAGTGGCATATCGCCAACCTTTTCCTTGATAGCAGCAAGTGTCTCGAATGAAAGACCTGGCCAGTTTGCTGGATACTTACCGTGAATGTTACCGATACCAGCTGCGAGCATTGTAACGCCGAGATCAGCGATTGTCTTGCACTCGTCTGGATCTGCACACTCACCCATACCTACAACGCCGTCCTCTTCGCCGCCGATAGAACCAACTTCACACTCAATTGAAAGACCAAGCTGATCTGCAACGTGAACGAGTTCAGTTGACTTAGCAAGGTTCTCATCAAATGGATAATGTGAACCGTCGAACATGATAGATGAGAAGCCAGCCTTTACGCACTTGTAGCAGCCCTCATATGTTCCGTGGTCAAGGTGAAGTGCTACTGGTACTGTGATACCGAGCTCTTCGTCCATTGCCTTAACCATAGCAGCAACTGTCTTAAAGCCTGTCATGTACTTGCCTGCGCCCTCAGACACACCAAGAATTACAGGTGACTGCAGTTCCTGAGCAGTGAGAAGGATAGCCTTTGTCCACTCAAGGTTGTTAATATTGAACTGACCTACAGCATACTTGCCTGCAAGTGCCTTTGTCATCATTTCCTTAGCTGAAACTAACATTTTTTAACGACCTCCGTTATTTTAAATTTTCCTTTATTATTATACAACATTACTCCGACAATTGCAATAGTGTGACATTAATTTAACAATTATGTAACATTTAAACCTCGTACATCTCGATGACCTTCTGAGCCACCTCGATCTTTGTGCATCTCTTATCCATAGCCTGCTTTTCAAGATATTTATGAGCCTGCTGTTCTGTGAAGCCAAGATACTGCATAAGTGAGCACTTTGCTCTGTTTATCGTTCTTATCTCTTCAAGCTTTTTGTGCAGTTTCAGGTTCTCAGACCTTATTCCCAGCATTCTTTTTCTTGCGGCACTGACAAATTTCATTGAACGGTAAAAATACTGTCTGCCTAATGGCTTTGGTATCACCATTACGCCGAAATCTTCCAGTTTATCAGCAAGAATATCCGCATTTTCCGACTTTGCGATAGCCACACAGCTTGCGTCAGTTGAGGTGCAGACTATCTCCGCAAGCTCGTTGCCATATTCGTCTGACAATGGACAGTTTATCACGACACAGTCATAACTGCCTGACCCTACCGCACGCCTTGTTTCAAGACCCGTTGCGGCTATAGAAGTCTTGCAGGTGGGAAAGGTTTCTTTTAACAGACTCACAAGCATAGCTGTTGCCTTGTCATTGCTTGAAGCCACAAGTATCCTGTCCATTTCCCCACCTCCTTTTTTAGCTTTCTCTGACATTACAGATGATAAAAATATCTGGCTGTTTCAAACTGCTCCTTATCGGCAGCTCTCTCATATTCTATGATAAGCTCCTTTTCTATTGCGATAAAACGCTCCAACATATGCTCAGGAAGCCTATCCGCAAGAAACTCGCTCTTTTCAGCACGTTCCACTGCCTCTTTCAAAGACTGCGGAAGTGTTTCAAGCTTTGCAAGCTCGCTTTCATCTGCCGAGCCTATATTGAAATTAAAAGGTTTTGGAAGTTCTTCCTTATTTATAACACCGTCTATGCAGGCATAAATAAGCAGACCCATAGCAAAGTAAGGATTACAGGTGTTGTCTGCTGAACGGAGTATTATACCATTCTCATCTGTATCAGCAAGCGGTGCACGAAGAAGCTGTGCATAATTTTCATGTGACCATGAAATGTACTTAGGTGCAAGCAGACTGCCAAAACGTTTGTATGAATTTGTAGTGGTGTTTAGAAACAGCGTCATATCGCCAACGTTTTTCAGTATTCCTGCTATCATGCGCTCAGCCTCTTTGGAAAGTCCTCCAAGCTGAGGTTTGAAAACATTTTCCGTGCCTTTCATGCACATGAGCATTATATGCAGACCAGATCCGCAGTTGTCAACGATAGGCTTTGGCATGAACGTTGCGTAAAGCCCATTTCTGTCAGCCACAGATTTTACAACGTTCTTGAACGTCACAAGATTATCGGCGGCTTTCAGTGCATTTGAATACTGAAAATCTATCTCGTTCTGACCCGGACCAGTTTCATGTCTTGAGCTTTCTGGGAAAATATCCATTTGCTCAAGTGTCAGGCATATGTCACGTCTGAGGTTTTCTCCCCTGTCAACAGGCGCAGCGTCACAATAACCTGCATAATCGTGAGGACGCTTTGTAGGCATATCAGTATCGTCCTTTTCAAAGCAGTAAAACTCGCATGAAGTACCTATCTGGAAGTTATATCCCTTACCCTTCGCATATGCGATAGCAGTTTTGAGAAAAAACCTGCCGTCGCCCTCAAAAGCCGTTCCGTCAGGATATTTCAGGTGGCAGAAAAATCTTACTACCCTGCCGTGCTGCGGTCGCCATGGAAGAAGCGCCAGCGTATCAGGGTCAGGGAAAAGTCTAAGGTCTGAAGCAGTCACATTCAAAAAGCCACCGAGCTTTGAAGCGTCAAAGATAAGTCCCTCTCTGAATATTTTCGGCAGCTCGCCTGCTATAACAGAGATAGTCTTTAGCGAACCGAATATATCGCAGAACATGAGCTTTACGAACTTTACGTCGTTTTCTTCAACGAACTGCAAAACCTCTTTCTCTGTGTATTTCATAATAAATCCTCCGTAATGATACTGTTCAGAAAAGTTTTCCGTTCCTTACTTATAATTATATCTGAACAGCCAATTCTGTAAAACCGAGCAGTTATAAAGATTTTGTTACTTTATTTTTACCTTGCGTTATTTGTCGATATCCTCCAGCCAAAGCTTAGCCACAGCGTCAGACGGCATTCTCCAATCTCCTCTCGGTGACAGTGTAACAGAACCGATCTTTGCTCCGTCAGGCAGGCAGGAGCGCTTGAACTGCTGTGAGAAAAATCTGCGATAGAATGTTTTGAGCCACTTGTCTATGACCTCGTCAGGATAATCCCCCTCAAAGGCATATTTCGCAAGCCTTTTCACCTTTGACGGCTCAAAGCCCCAGCGTATGCCATAGTAAAGGAAGAAGTCATGAAGCTCATATGGACCGACAAGGTCTTCTGTTTTCTGTGTCATCTCAGTGCCACTCTCGTCGGTAGGAAGAAGCTCAGGAGAAACAGGAGTGTCCAAAATATCGTACAGCACATCTCTCAGAGTATCAGATGTGCAGGTGTCGCCGTAATACTGAACGATATGCCTTACCAAGGTCTTAGGGATAGAAGCGTTCACACCGTACATGGACATATGGTCGCCGTTGTAGGTCGCCCAGCCGAGAGCAAGCTCGCTCAGGTCGCCTGTGCCGACCACCATTCCGCTCACCTGATTTGCGATATTCATAAGCACCTTTGTGCGCTCTCTCGCCTGACCATTCTCGAACACAACGCTGTGATCGTTATAATCGTGACCGATATCTTCAAAGTGCTGTAAAACTGCTTTTGAGATATCAACCTCTCTGAACGTCACACCAAGAGCCTCGCAAAGTATCTCCGCATTGGAGCGTGTGCGCTTTGTTGTGCCAAAGCATGGCATCGTCACCGCAACGATATCAGTATGAGGACGTTTCAGCAAGTCCATTGCCATTACACACACAAGCAGTGCAAGCGTAGAATCAAGTCCCCCTGAAATGCCAATGACCACAGTCTTGGAATGTGTGTGTGCGATACGCTTCATAAGTCCATGGGATTGCATTTGCAAAATAAGGTGACAGCGCTCGTTTCTCTCCGCCTGATTTGACGGGATAAAAGGCGTTTTGGCAAACTTTCTTGTCAAAGCTGTTTCGCCCATTTCAAGGCTGAATCTTTCACGGGAGATGTTTTCCATATCCAAGAAACCGCTGTCTTTGGAAGAATAGTCCCACTCAGCACTTGCAGGATAGGTGGAAATTTTTCTTCGCTCAAACGCAAGCTTTTTAAAATCTATTTCCGATATGGTAATGCCGTTTTCAAAAAGCTTGCTCTCTGCAAGTATAGAGCCGTTTTCCGCAATGATATTGTGACCTGAAAAGACCATATCCTGCGTTGACTCGCCGTCACCAGCGGAGCAGTATATATATCCTGCCACAAGCCTTGCAGATTGGTTTGAAACAAGCTGTCTGCGGTAGAAGTCCTTGCCGATAACTTCATCGCTTGCAGACAGATTGCATATAAGGGTAGCCCCAGCCTTAGCAAGATAATTTGAAACAGGGTCAGCCACCCACAAGTCCTCGCAAAGTTCAAAGCCCACCACAAGCTCAGGTATCTCTTCACATACGAAAACGGTCTGTTCCATAGGCGGTATAAATTCAAGCTGTCCGTACTCTCTCAGATCAATGGCAGCACATTCGCCTCTGTATGGTGCAAAATGTCTTGCCTCATAAAATTCGTTATAGTTCGGCAGATGCGTTTTAGGTACAAAGGCACGCACCTCTCCGTCTTGCATCACAGCCGCACAGTTATAAAGCTTGCCGTTTGCTCTCACAGGCACGCCCACAGCCACAAGCATATCGCTGTCAGCGGTAGTCTTTGCTATCTTTACAACACCCTCCATTGCCTTGTCAAGCAAAGCGTTCTGAAAGAACAAGTCCTGACAGGTATAGCCTGTTACACAAAGTTCAGGGAACACAGCGACTTTTACGCCCTCTTCCCTGCACTTTTCAAGCTGACTGATTATTTTATCCACATTGAAGTCAACGTCTGCCACCTGTATCTCAGGGGTGCAGGCGGCGACCTTTATAAAACCGTCTTTCATAAAAAATAAGCTCCTTACAAGAAATTATCATTGTTATCATTATACCATTTTTTATAGGTATAAGTCAATGATTTTTACAGTATAGCAAAACTATTTTAGAACGATACTAGACAATCGGCCACTAATGTGTTAAAATTGAGATATCACATCAAGGGGGGAACGCCATATGAACAAGCTGTGGGATAAGTTTATTTTAGGCCTTAGCTGCTGTGCATTCATGCTCGCAGAGGGAACAGATCCGTCAAACATCACCACATTGCTATTGGCTGTCATATGCTCCGCTATCTTTCAAATAAAACCAAGCTCTGCCGTTGCATACCTTTCAGTTATTGCGTACAGCTCACTTTGCATTTTCAGTAAAGAAGCTTGATACTCGCCCCTTTGGTGCTTTATGATGCTTTCTGTACAAAATTTTACCCTGCTATGGTCTTAACATTCATAGGCGTACTTGCAAATATATTCACTCTGGGAAAAGACCTCTTCCCACTTGTCGCTCTTTTTTTGGTAAGCTTCACAATTTCAAGCCGCAGCGTTCTGAACGAAAAGCTGACAAAGCTGCTCATAAATACCCGTGACAATTCAAAAGAACTTACCACCCAGCTTGTAGAAAAAAACAAAGCCATGCAGAGAAATCAAGACTACGAGATATATCTTGCCACGCTGAAAGAGCGTAACCGCATTGCAAGGGAGATACACGATAACGTGGGACATATGCTCACAAGGTCTATTTTACAGCTTGGTGCGCTTTCGGTCATAAACAAAGATGAAACTGTCGGTGAAGCCATCAACGACCTGAGCGGCACGCTGAACACCGCCATGACGAGCATACGAAGCAGTGTTCATGATCTTCATGACGATTCTATCGCACTAAAGCCTGCTGTTGAAGACTGCATAAGACCTCTGAAAGACAGATTTGCAGTAAGCTGTGATTATGACTTTTCCGAAAGAATGTCGCGAGATGTGAAGCTTTGCTTTATTGGCGTTATAAAAGAAGCACTTTCCAATACTGCAAAGCACAGCGACGGTGACAGCATAAAAATAATCATTCGTGAACACCCTGCTCTTTATCAGCTTAGTATCGCAGACAACGGAAGCTGTTCCGAAAAGATAGACGAAAGCGGAATGGGGCTTGCCAATATGCGTGAGCGTGCGGCTTCTTTAAATGGAAACATAAACATCACATCGGGCAGCAAGGGATTCCGCATTTTTCTGTCTGTGCCGAAACAAAACCTGACTGAACGGAGGTCTTGACATGAACATTGTTATAATAGATGATGACAAGCTTGTGGCGGTGTCGCTGAAAACCATTCTTGAAAGCACAGGCAGTGTGAACGTTCTTGCCATGGGAAGCTGTGGCGAGGAAGCCATAGAGCTTTATTCTCTTCTCAAGCCTGATGTTCTGCTTATGGATATCCGCATGAACGGCATGAGCGGCATTGAAGCCGGCGAAAAGATCCTTGCTGGGTACCCTGACGCAAGGATACTTTATCTTACCACATTTTCTGATGATGAATACATTATAAAGGCTGTGCTTATGGGAGCAAAGGGATATATTTTAAAGCAGGATTTTGAAAGCATATGCCCTGCCCTTGAAACCGTCATGAATGGGCAGACAGTTTTCGGCTCAGATGTTGCAAGCAAACTTCCTGAGCTTCTTACCAATCACAGCAGTTTTGATTTTGACCACTACGGCATAGTCGAAAAAGAGCAGGAAATAATCGAACAGGTGGCAAAAGGGCTTAGCAACAAGGAAATAGCCTCACTGCTTTATCTCAGTGAGGGCACAGTGCGAAATTACATCAGCACTATCCTGGAAAAGCTCTCCCTCCGTGACCGCACACAGCTTGCTATTTTCTACTACACCAACATACAATAGCACTACAATTTCATAAAAAGTAAAGAGGAGACGGCATGACCGCTCCTCTTTTTGTTATTATTACATTTTAGCTCTTTCCTTAGCTCTCTGTGAGTTGCTCAGAATACGCTTTCTTATTCTTATGCTCTTTGGTGTTACTTCAAGAAGCTCATCATCAGCGAGAAACTCAAGTGAATCCTCAAGGCTGAGATTTCTTGGCGGAACAAGTCTGAGCGCGTCATCAGAACCGCTTGCACGAGTATTTGTAAGGTGCTTCTTCTTGCAGACATTTACAACAAGGTCTTCCTGCTTTGGTGAAGCGCCAACTATCATTCCCTCATATACAGGTGTGCCTGCTGTGATGAACAGTTCGCCTCTCTCCTGTGCGTTGTAAAGACCGTATGTTACAGCCTCACCTGTTTCAAACGCAACAAGTGAGCCTGTTGCTCTCTTTGGTATCTCGCCCTTGTATGGCTCGTAGTCATGGAATACAGAACTCATGATACCCTCGCCCTTTGTGTCTGTAAGGAACTCGCTCTTGTATCCGAAAAGTCCTCTTGCAGGGATAAGGAATTCAAGTCTCATTCTGCTTCCAACAGGTGCCATTTCCTGAAGCTCGCCCTTTCTTGCACCTATCTTCTCCATAACAGAACCTACGCAGTTCTCAGGAACGTCAATAACAAGTCTTTCGATAGGTTCGCAAAGCTTGCCCTCTATCTCCTTAAACAGAACGTGCGGTGTTGAAACGCTAAGCTCATAGCCCTCACGACGCATATTCTCGATAAGGATAGAAAGGTGCATTTCGCCACGTCCTGCGACCTTGAAAGCGTCTGTGCTGTCTGTTTCAGAAACTCTCAGTGAAACGTCCTTAAGAAGCTCCTTGAAAAGTCTGTCTCTCAGGTGACGGCTCGTTACGAACTTGCCCTCTCTGCCTGCGAATGGCGAATTATTTACAGAGAATGTCATTTCAACTGTAGGCTCGGATATCTTTACAAAAGGAACAGCCTCAAAGTTGCCGAAGTCGCAGATAGTGTCACCGATAGTGATGTTCTCGATACCGCTTATACAAACGATATCGCCTGCCTTTGCACTCTGGCATGGGACTCTGTTAAGTCCCTCTATCTGATACATTGTAACTATCTTGCCACGATATTCCTTCTTAGTCTGATGATAATCGCCGATCGTAACGTCCTGATTAACTTTCATTTCGCCACGCTCGATACGGCCGATAGCTATTCTTCCTACATACTCGTTGTAGTCGATAGCGGAAACAAGATACTGCATTGGACCCTCAATATCTACCTCAGGCGCAGGGATATAGCTGAGTATCTCGTCAAAGAGAGGAATCATATCCTTGCCCTCTTCATCTGGCGAATGAGTAGCTGTACCTGCTCTGCCTGAGCAATAAAGGATAGGGCTGTCAAGCTGCTCGTCAGTAGCATCAAGATCCATGAGAAGCTCGAGAACTTCGTCGCCTACCTCGTTAAGACGAGCGTCAGGTCTGTCTATCTTATTGATAACGATGATTATTTTATGACCAAGCTCAAGTGCTTTCTGAAGAACGAATCTTGTCTGAGGCATTGGACCCTCGGCTGCGTCCACAAGCAGTATAACACCGTTTACCATTTTAAGAACACGCTCTACCTCACCACCGAAATCAGCATGGCCTGGGGTGTCGATAACGTTTATCTTAACGTCCTTATACTTGATAGAAGTATTCTTTGCAAGGATAGTGATTCCTCTCTCACGCTCGATATCGTTTGAGTCCATGACTCTTTCTTCTACAGCCTGATTTTCTCTGAAAGTACCGCTCTGCTTGAGCATCTGGTCTACAAGGGTAGTCTTACCGTGGTCAACGTGGGCAATAATAGCAACATTTCTTAAATCTTCTCTAATCATACATACTCCTCCGATTTATCAAGACACAGCAAAGCGAATGCTTTCTGTAACGATTTGCTTAATATATTTCGCAAAAATTATAAACAATAAAAATTATAAATATATTTTCTCCCATCAAAGGAAAGAAAATCGTAATTTTTCACAAAAAGCCTATAAAACACAAAAGCACCTTGCGAAATTTTCCGCAAGGTAACTTTCCTAATTGAGAATTATAGCACATTTTTGCCGATTTGTCAAGAAAAAAGTATCATTCACAGGTTACGCCTTGTACAGTGTGCCTTAGATTAAATGATTTATGTTTTTGGCTGTTTTACACAATAATGCGCCACTAATATTTTGCATAAAAATAATTGAAATTATGGTATTAAAGTTGTATAATATCAATAATCAAAGATATAACTTTGATAACAGAGATCATATATTTGAAAGGCGGAATAATCAAATGGCTAACAGAATGATACTTAATGAAACTTCATATTTCGGTGCAGGCTCGATCAGCGAGATAGTTACAGAGGCAAAGAAGAGAGCTTTTAAAAAGGCTCTTGTTGTAACAGACCCTGACCTTATCAAATTTAACGTTGCAAAGAACGTTACAGATCTTTTGGAGAAAGCAGGACTTGCTTATGATATATTCTCTCAGGTAAAGGCTAACCCTACTGTAAAGGTAGTAAAGGCTGGTATCGAAGCTTTCAAGGCAGCAGGCGCTGACTATCTTATCGCTATCGGCGGTGGCTCATCAATGGACACTGCAAAGGCTATCGGTATCATCATAAACAACCCTGAGTATGCTGACGTTACTTCTCTTGAGGGAGCTATCGACACAAAGAATCCTTGCGTTCCTATAATCGCTGTTCCTACAACAGCAGGCACAGCCGCAGAGGTAACTATCAACTATGTTATCACAGACGAGGAGAAGAAGAGAAAGTTCGTTTGCGTTGATCCACACGATATCCCGGTTGTTGCTATAATCGACGCTAAGATGATGTCATCAATGCCAAAGGGACTTACAGCTTCAACAGGTATGGACGCTCTTACACACGCTATCGAGGGCTACACAACACTTGGCGCATGGGAGCTTACAGACATGATGCACCTTAAAGCAATAGAGATAATCTCACGTTCACTGAGAAAGGCTGTTGAGAATGACCCACAGGGCAGAGAAGATATGGCTCTCGGTCAGTATATCGCAGGCATGGGCTTCTCAAACGTTGGTCTTGGCGTTGTTCACGGCATGGCTCACCCGCTCGGTGCATTCTATGACACACCTCACGGAATTGCAAACGCTGTACTTCTTCCATATGTAATGGAGTACAACGCTGAATACACAGGCGAAAAGTTCAAATACATCGCAGAAGCAATGGGCGTTGACACAACAAACATGAGCCAGGCTGAATACAGAGCAGCCGCAGTAAACGCAGTTAAGCAGCTTTCAAAGGACGTTGGAATCCCTGAGAAACTCCACGAGATAGGCGTTAAGGAAGAGGATCTTCAGGCTTTGAGCGAATCTGCATTTGCAGACGTATGCACAGGAGGAAATCCAAGACCTTGCACAGTTGAGTCTATCCTCGGCATTTATAAGACAGCATTCTAAATCAAAAATCTTTTATCTGCCCTCGGTTTTCGGGGGCAGATTTTTATTGCCCGAAAAGAATATTTATGGTATAATACATTTAAAGTGAGTTTAAAGTTCATAGGTTATCATATATCGTAAGATATTATACTGACTTATAGGGAGGAATTTTAATGAGATTACTTCTTGCCGAGGACGAAGTGGAGCTTGCAAATGCGCTTTCGGCAGTGCTTAAACACAAAAACTATTCTGTTGACGCTGTTTACAACGGCATCGACGCATACAACTATGCAATTGCACAGGATTATGACGGCATAATACTTGACATTATGATGCCCGGTATGGACGGCATACAGGTGCTTACAAAACTCCGTGAAAAGGGTATCGACTCCCCTGTTCTGCTGCTCACTGCAAAATCTGATATTGACGATAGAATAACCGGACTTGATTCGGGTGCTGACGATTATCTTACAAAGCCCTTTGCAATGGGCGAGCTTCTTGCGAGAATAAGGCAATGACACGCCGCCGCACTGAGTTTGCACCCTCTACCCTTACTTTCGGAAACGTTTCTCTCAACAGACAGAGCTTTGAGCTTTCAGGTCCTAACGGCTCTCAGAAGCTTGGCAACAAAGAGTTTCAATGATAGAAGCCTTATGCTAAATCACGGTACGCTTATTTCCACAGAGCGTTTCATGGAAAAGATATGGGGCTATGACTCTGATGCTGAGATAAACGTGGTGTGGGTATATATTTCATATCTGCGTAAAAAGCTTGGTCTTATCGGTGCAGATGTCGAGATAAAAGCCACAAGGGGCGTGGGCTACACACTAGAGGAAAAGCATAATGATTAAGCGTTTACAGCGGAAATTCGTTGTTATCGCCGCTGTGTGCCTTCTTATCGTAGAGTTTACCATAATAGGCGGCATAAATGGAGTGAACATCTATCAGACCAACAAGAATGCAGACGATCTGCTGAACATAATAATCGAAAATGACGGCAGATTTCCTGAGTTCGACCCCAAGGGCATGAAACATGACAAGCCGCAGGATAATTCAGACAGCGCCTCTCCCCCTGAGAGCAAAAAGCCTGATAAGCACAGAGGCTTTAACGAGGAAACTAAGTATCAGACAAGGTATTTTGTTGTATATGCCGACAGCAATGGCGAAATAACCAAGGTAGATACAGGACACGTTGCGGCGGTGTCAAGTTCGCAGGCTATAGAATACGGCAAAAGCGTTCTTGACAGCGGCAAGACTTCAGGCACGTCAGGAAACTACCGCTACAAAACAGGCGACACCGACAAAGGCAAGATAATAGTTTTCATGGACTGCCGCAGTGACAGTGCCACCAAAAATCGCTTTTTGCTGGTGTCGTGCGCTATAGGTGCGGCAGGATATATACTTGTATGTCTGCTTATCATAATCTTCTCAAAGCGTGCCATAAGACCTGTTGTGGAAAGCTTTGAAAAGCAAAAGCAGTTCATCACCGACGCAGGGCACGAGATAAAAACGCCGCTGGCCATAATCTCCGCAAACACGGAAGTTCTTGAAATGGTGTCAGAGCCAAACCAGTGGACGGTGAGCATAAAAAATCAGATAACAAGGCTAAACGGTCTGCTAAAAGAGCTTTTAAGCCTTGCAAAAATGGAGGAGGAAAAGCCTGCTCTTACCATGGCTGATTTCAATATCTCTGACGCTGTTTATGACGCCGCTTCGCCTTTTACTACCCTTGCGGAAACAAAGGGCAAAAAGCTCACCATTGATGTTGCCAACGGACTTTCCTATCACGGCGACGAGGGTGCGATAAGACAGCTTGTTTCTATCCTCACGGAAAATGCAGTAAAATATGCTGACGAGGATGGCGAGATAATAGTAAAGCTTTTCACTTCTCATAATGGCAAGGAAACAGACCTAGAAGTTTCAAACACCTGCAAAGAACCACCGCAAGGCGACCTAACAAAACTTTTTGACAGATTTTATCGTGACGACAGCTCACGTTCTCGGTCAAAAGGCGAGAAAAAGGGTGGCTACGGCATTGGGCTTTCTATTGCACAGGCAATAGTCAGGTCGCACAAAAGCAAGATATCATGCAAAGCCGAAAACGGCATGATGATATTTACAGCACAGCTTAAATAACTGCAAAGCAGAGTTGGTCACCAGCCGCTCTGCTTTTTTATAATATGACATTTGTCACATGAAGATGTGACTTTGCTCACTAGCTTTTTGGCGGATAGTATTGTATAATGATAATACAAACTAAGGGAGGTTTTTCTTATGGCTGAAACTGTAGTAAAAATAGACAATTTGGTAAAAAGATACAAGGAGCTTATTGCTCTTGACCACTTTGATCTTGAAATAAAAAAAGGCGAGGTCTTCGGACTTCTCGGTCCTAACGGTTCGGGTAAGACCACCACGATAAACTGCCTGCTCTCACTGTTGGCATACGATAAGGGCGACATCGAGATATTCGGTGAAAAAATGTCCCCTGTGAACTATGGGGTAAAAAAGCGTATTGGCGTTATAATGCAGAATGTTGCGGTTTTTGACGAGCTGACTGTGTATGAGAACATTGACTATTTTTGTGGGCTTTACATCACCGACAAAGCCACACGAAAGAAATATGTTGACGATGCCATAGCTTTTGTGGGGCTTGAGGACTTCGTGAAGTTCCACCCTAAAAAGCTTTCAGGCGGTCTGCTCAGACGACTTAACATTGCCTGTGGTATCGCACACAAGCCTGAGCTTATCATACTCGACGAGCCGACAGTTGCTGTTGACCCACAATCAAGAAACAAGATACTGGAGGGCATTTTACAGCTCAACCGTGAGGGTGCGACTATAATTTACACCTCCCACTACATGGAGGAAGTCGAGCAGATATGCACCCGTATCGCCATAATGGATAAGGGCAGTAAAATAGCCGAGGGTACTACAGAGGAACTCAAACGCATGATAAAGAACACCGAAACTATCACCGCCGAGATACTCCAGCTTCCTGAAAACGTCCGTGAACAAATAGAAGCTTTGGAACACGTTTATAATGTTTCCTATGCCGACAACAAGCTCGTTGCACGCTGTACTGGCGGACGGCACAATCTTATTGAGATACTGAAAATATTGCAGGAAAATCAGGTGGGCTTCGGCAGCGTTTATTCTGAGCAGCTACCCTCAATGACGTTTTCCTTGAAATAACCGGCAAAGCTCTCAGGGATAAGGAGTGATAGAATGTTCTCACACATATTCAAATACGAATTTAAAAGCTGTCTGCGTCAAAAAGCCATACTCTTCTGGCTCATAGCCTTTCCTATAATACTGGGTTGCTTTTTTAAGATGGCGTTTTCAGGAATATACGAAAAAGATGTTGTATTCAATGCTATACCTGTTGCGGTGACAAATATAGAAGAAAACGATATCCTTAAGCAGGTGCTTGAACAGATATCAGATAGTGATGAGGCTCTTTTCAAGGTGACGTATACAGACATTGACAAGGCAGAAGAAATGCTTAAAAGCGAAGATATAAAAGGCATTATAAATGCTTCCGACCTCTCCCTTGAGTTTGGCTCAACAGGTATCCAGCAGACCATTGTAAAGACTTTCATTCAGCAATACAAAACACAGGAAAAGATAATAACTGACACTGCAAAGAACGCTCCGCAAAAGCTTGATAAGGTCATAGCTTCCCTTTCCGAGAAGATAAGCCCAAATGAGGATATACCTCTCCACGGCAATCCTGACATAACGATACAGTTTTTCTATAATCTCCTTGCCATGACGGCACTTTTCGGCTCGATGTCAGGTCTGTTCGTGGCACAGGAAAATCAGGGCGACCTGTCTGCACTTGGCGCAAGGCGGTGCTGTTCTCCGGTGAACAAGCTTACAAGCATAACGGCAACGCTCCTTGCTTTTCATGTGGTGGAAATGATATGCATGGTGATATCGGTGACGTTCCTGAGATTTGTGCTTAAAGTGGATTTCGGCAGTAAGCTCCCACTTGTTTACCTTGCCGCAGTGCTAGGCGGAATAATGGGAATATCCATGGGATTTTTCGTTGGCTCTTTCCGCATAAAAGAGGGTTTAAAAGTGTCTGTAGTCCTGGCGGTATCAATGACCTGCTGTTTCTTCAGCGGTCTTATGTCAAACACCATGAAAGGCACTGTTGCAGAGCATTGCCCGATATTCAATGAAATAAACCCTGCCGCCATTATCTCAGACAGCTTTTACTGTCTTAATCTCTACGAGGACTACAGGCGGTTCACGGTGAAGATAATTTCAATGGCGATATACACAGTGCTGTTCACCCTTGGTGGATATGTTCTTACAAGGAGGCGTAAATATGCAAGTCTTTAAGACCTTTATGAAAATACTCAAAACAAGGCTTACGTCTGCTATATTATATCTCGTCATATTTATGGTCATAGCAGTAATAATGGCGGATACTGCAAAAGATAACAATGGCTATGAGGACTACAAAATGTCCATATCCGTCATTGACCGTGACAACAGTGCCGAAAGCAAGCGTTTGCAGGACTTTATATTCAGCGGCAACAAAAAGGTGGAGCTTGCAGATGATGAAGACGAGGTCATCGACGCCGTTTATTATCAGCGTGCCAACTATGTTCTGTATATAAACAAGGGCTTTGGCGACAAGATAAACGCAAGGGATTTTGACGGACTTTTTGAGAATTTCAAAATGCCCTCCAGCTACGGCGGACAGCTTTTTGAAAGCAGGCTTGACGGCTATCTTTCAAGCGTAAAGGCATACATGACGGCAGGTGAAAGCACAGAAAACGCTATGGAGCTTGCCCAAACGGCAGTTTCTCAGCAAGTAAATGCGGAGCTTAAAAACTTTAACAACAAGGGCGGAACAGGTATGCCGGCAATATTCGGCTACTATTTTCAGTATCTTGCATACGTTATGCTTTCCATGCTCATTGTTACCCTTTGCCCTGTAATACTGACGCTAAACAGAAAAGGCGTTCGTGAACGCACAATGTGTTCAAGCCTGACGTCAGCAAACTACAGCAGACAGACGGCTCTTGGGGCAAGTATCTTGGTGTTTAGCATATGGCTTTTGTTTATGATAGTCGCAATAATTTGGGGCAAAACGCTCAGCGTAAAATTCTGGCTTGCCTGCCTTAACAGCTTTGTATATATCATTGCCGCCGCAGGCATAGCAATGATAATAGCGCAGTTTGACCTTAGCGACAACGGCATAACTGCTATATCGAACATAATCGGTCTTGGCATGAGCTTTCTTTGCGGAGTTTTCGTGCCGCAGGAATTGCTCACAGGAGGCGTTCTTGCAGTGGGAAGATTGTTCCCTGCATACTGGTACACCAAAGCCAACAATATGCTTTTCGGCATGAGCGGTGGAGTATTCAGCACAAAGGAATATCTCATCTGCATTGGTATCGAGGTACTGTTTGCGATAGCGTTTTTCGCTGTGGCTGCTCTGCTTGTTAAGCAAAAGCGTGAGGGTGATGTAAATTCCCTTGCATAAGTTGACAATAATATGGCTGTGTGTTATACTCTTATTGTTACGGAGCTGACACGCAGCCTTTTTGCGTCAGCTAAAGAAGATCATAGATGAAAAAGAGGAAAAAGTATGGATAGATTACAGCTTGACAAAAATGCAAAGCTCACAGGCAGAGTATATTTCAAAGACGAGGTAATGTGGCTCGGTCTTTCAGGAAGCGGTGCGTCATTTACATTTGACGGCACAAAGCTTGTTTTGAAGCTCAAAGGCGACAATATCGCAGTTGGCGAAAACCCTATCGATTATGCAAGGATAGCCGTTTATGTTGACAGCAAGAGAGTAGTTGACGAGATGATAAACTGTGCAGAAAAAGAGGTCACGGTAATAGACCGCACGGAAAGTGCCAAGTCGGTGGTGGAGATAATAAAGCTTTCAGAATCTCCAATGTCAGCAGTTGGCATTGAGGCTTTCGCTGAGGGCAGTGCTGAGTCACTTCCTGAAAAGCAACTTAAAATAGAATTTATCGGCGACTCTATAACCTGCGGCTATGGTGTTGATGATGAGGACGAAAACCACCAGTTCACCACCGCCACAGAGGACGTTACAAAAGCCTACGCCTACAAGACCGCCAAGGCACTTGACGCTGAATACAGTATGTTTTCAGCCAGCGGTTACGGAATAATCTCAGGCTATACTGAGGGTGACGAGCCTATAAGCGAACAGACAATTCCACAGTTCTATTGCAGCTACGGCTTTTCAAGGGGCAATTTTGCAGGAACTGCTCCGCAGGATATACCATGGGATTTCAGCAAATATATTCCGCAGATAATCGTTATAAACCTTGGCACAAACGACGACAGCTACTGCCGTGACCACAAGGACAGGCAGGCTGTTTTCTCAAAGCTTTATGCTGATTTTCTTGCGGTCGTTCGTGAGAAAAATCCGCAGGCTTACATTCTCTGCACTGTCGGAATAATGGGCGAGAGGATATTCCCTGCTGTTGAAGAGGGCATAAAGATATATCTTAAAAGCCACGCTGACAGCAAGATAAGCTCAATGATGTTCCATGAGCAGGACGGCGCAAATGACGGCTTTGCGGCAAACTGGCACCCTACTGAAAAGACCCACAAAAAGGCAGCGGCAGTGCTTACGGAAAAACTCAGAGAGATAATAAAAAGCATATAAAAATAACGGCAGTCAGTAACGGCTGCCGTTATTTTATGCCAATTCTCATTCTGTAGCAGAATGAACAGGAAAGCATGGCTAGTATCAAAACTGTTCTTTGAAAGCTTTCCTTATAAGAACACATATTTCAGCACGAAAAGCACTGCAAGCACATACATAAGCGGTGTGATATCCTTGCGCTTTCCGCAAACAAGATTTATAACAACGTATGAGATTATTCCAAGAGAGATGCCCTCTGAAATGCTGTAGAAAAGAGGCATTGAGAGAATACAAAGATACGCAGGGGTAGCCTTTGTATAATTGCCGTCATCAAACTTGATGTCAGTGATAGAGCTGAACATCAAAAAGCCTACTACTATAAGTGCAGGGGCTGTTGCAAAGGACGGGATAGCCGTGAAGATAGGTGCAAAGAACATTGACAGTGCAAAAAGCACTGCTGCTGTGATAGAGGTAAGACCTGTTCTGCCTCCTGCGGCAACGCCTGCTGAGGACTCAACGAATGTTGTTGTGGTGGAAGTACCAAGAACTGCGCCTGCTGTTGTGGCAACGGCGTCAGCAAGAAGCGCAGGCTTTATCTGCGGAAGTCTGCCCTTTTCATCAAGCATATCTGCCTTTGAACATACGCCGATAAGAGTGCCTAAAGTGTCGAAAAGGTCAACGAACAGGAAGGAGAATACCACGACTATAAAATTGAAGATACCAATGCTGTGCATATCCACCTTAAAGCACTGACCAAATGTTTCGCCAAGCTTTGAAAAATCCGTAAGCGACATTGTAGGGAAAAGTGAATTATAGCCGCTTTCAGCGTCAGGAACATACAGCCCTACAAGCTGACATATCATGCCTATTACCCATGTTGCCACTATACCCATAAGAATAGAGCCACGGACTTTTTTGATATATAGGATAATAGTGATGAAAAGTCCTACGATAGTGAGAAGCGCACATATGCCCGAAGTTGTGAAATTCTTGCGGAAGCCTGTTATGGTAACAAGAGTGGCTGAACTGTCAACGCAAAGTCCGGCATTCTGAAGTCCGATAAAGGCAATGTAAAGACCGATGCCAACGGACACCGCTTTTTTCAGCACCACAGGTATTGCATTGAAAATGGCTTCTCTGACGTTTGTAAGAGAAAGCACGATAAAGACGATACCCTCGACGAAAACCGCCAGCAGTGCCACCTGCCATGGATAGCCATAGCCTGCCACAACAGTGTAAGCCATGTAAGCGTTAAGCCCCATGCCGGCTGAAAGCACAAAAGGCAGATTTGCCATAAGTCCCATGCACACTGTTCCAATAACAGAGGCGATACAGGTGGCAAGAAGTACGGCTGTAGGATCCATGCCTGTACTGCCGAGAATGCTCGGGTTTATGGCAAGGATATATGCCATGGTCATGAAAGTCGTCACGCCCGCCATTATCTCAGTTTTAACATCGGTGTGATTTTCTTTCAGCTTAAATAATTTTTCCGTCATATTTTATTATGCCTGCGTTGCAGACATTTCCTCCTTTCAATATGGGGATACTATCTTATTATACCGATTTTACAGCATTTTTCAAGTCTGATTTATTAAGGCAACACCGCACAAAGCCCGCCTGACGGCTTTGCACGCCATCTGCTTGCAGATTTTCCGTCATATCGCACAAAAATCCCTTGATATACAGCAGTATGCCTGCGGAATTTTTGTGCAATCTGACAAAAAAGCTGACTACGCATCTGACGCACAATCTTTGTGCGGTATTGCCTTAATTGAATAAAATTTATCATTTAAGATGAGCTGTTACTTGCGTCAGACTTTATTTTCCACTGACTGTTGAGCCAATAAATGCGGTTTTCTATCCAGTTGAAAAGATCCTCCGCAGAGTCAGGACCCCACTCTTCGCCTTTTCTAAGGTCGGCGTCATACTCTTTAAGATATTCACGCTCTGTTTTTATACAGCCCTGTAAAAGCTTCTCCCGGCTCATCTCCGTCCACTTTTCCTTGACAGTAGCCATAAACCAATCCTGCTTACAAAGAATGATAAACCATGGGTTTGAACGGTCGCCTTTTTTAGCCACAAAATTCTTGTCTGTGAAAGCACCAGCATAATATTTCTCAGTGCTGTCATTATATGCCCAGTTAAAATCCCAAGGTGAGGTAAATTTCAGCTTAGGACATTTACTGTCCTTTGAAAAATCGACGCACATATAGAAGCTTCCCTCACCACAGTCATAGTCATGTACGATCTCATAAAGAATATACATATCTCTCACTGAGTTTATATCCATAACATTAGAAACGGCTTCCTCAGCGGTAGTAACATCGGAGTCAACAAGGTCATAATTTTCATCAAATTTATAATACTTGCCGTTCTCGCAGGCTTCATAAACTATCTTGAACAGATTGTTGAGATACTTGTCAATAAAGTCTATCTGATTTTGCGAATATAGGTCATTCTTGATAGAATATTCCGCAGGAACGAACTGCCTTGTTTCGCCGTTTATGTCGGTGACAGTGGCATTTTCATAGTCCATGCTTATATAATGGTTATCCTCATCGCTTGTTGCATAGTTGTCAAGCTCAAGATAATAGCCTATATCAGTGTCTGTGTAGCCTTCCGCAGGCTCGGAGATATCCACTCTGTTTGGATTTATCTGACATTGTTCGCAAAGCTCATAAACGCCTTGAAACTCCTCGTTCACATAGAGGTGAACAAGCTGACCGTCTGAGCAGAAATTGCTGTCACCCATGATAGTTCTGCCAAAACGGAATGCGATATCGTTTCTTATTAGATCCCAATCTGATTTCAACAGCACCCAGCTTTTGCACTCTGCGCCGTTATTAAGCCCAAGCATATTTGTCTTTTTATCAAATTTTATCCTATAAGGCACTTTGTTTGCAAGGATCTGACTAACATCGCCGTAATATGCGCTTGAATTTCCTCTTACCTTTATGCCTGCTGAGGCTTCGTTTATCTCCAATTTTTCATCACAATTGAAAACGTCCACCACGCAGGAAGTATACTTCTCCCTTGAAGCTATCATATCGTCAGGGGCAGTCGTGACGCTTATAACAGGTATCTTACTTTCTGATCGTATCTTTTTCTTAAAACTTTCTTTTTCAGCCTTGTCAGCACTCAGGCTTTCATAAGTAGCAGGTTCAGAGTTTATCACCTGTTTTGTGGTGGCAGGAAGAGTTACAACAGGCTCAGTTGTTGTTGTCACAGCCTGAGAGTCGGCAGGACTACTCCCTGCTTTTGAGCTTTCCCCTGTTTCTTTAGCACAGCTTGTGAGCATTGCTCCCGTCATGACCACAGCACATACAGCAGCGATAATTCTTCTGTTCATATCATTTCTCATATTATTATCTTTCCATTTATTGTGCATTACACACATATTTTTTATCATATAACTTATTCAATTATAGCACATTGACATAGATAATACAATATGCTATAATCATAAAAGTAAGTGGGATAATTTATGCATTAATACGATTATATAGGAGGTTTTTTGAAATGTTTATACCTGACGATAAAAGATATGACAAAATGATATACAACCGCTGTGGAAAAAGCGGGCTTAAGCTTTCTGCGTTGTCTTTGGGCTTTTGGCAGAATTTCAGCCTGAAAAACAATTTTGAGAACATGGAAAAAATGGTACACACTGCGTTCAACAGCGGTATCACACATTTTGACCTTGCAAACAACTATGGCAATCCCTACAACGGCTCGGCAGAGGAAAACTTCGGCAGGATACTCGACCGTGGCATGAGAGAATTCCGTGACGAGATGTGCATTTCCACCAAGGCAGGCTATGAAATGTGGGCAGGTCCATACGGTGACAGAAACGGCTCGAGAAAATACCTCACGGCAAGCCTTGACCAATCTCTCAAAAGAATGGGACTTGAATATGTTGACATTTTCTATCACCATGTAAGAGATCCCGAAACGCCTCTTGAAGAGACTGCCCTTGCACTTGACAATGCAGTAAGACAGGGCAAGGCGCTTTATGTTGGCATATCAAATTACAACAGAGCCGACACAGCCGAAATGCTGAAAATTTTCCGTGAACTCAGAACTCCTTTTATTATCAATCAGCCCTCATATTCCATACTCAACCGCTGGATAGAGGACGATAAGCTTGACAGCCTTGCACTTTCTGAGGGCTTTGGCATTGCAGTGTTCTCACCGTTGTATCAGGGCTTTCTCACAAGCAAATATCTAAAAGGCATACCGGCAGATTCAAGGGTAGGCAGAGGCGAAACATGGATAGGCAATGAGCTTAACGACAAAATGATAGAAAAGCTCAACAAGCTTAATGATATCGCCGCTTTGAGGGGACAAACCCTTTCGCAAATGGCACTTTCATGGGTGCTTCACAACAAGGCTGTTACTACTGTGCTTATCGGTGCAAGCCGTCCTGAGCAGATAACGGAAAACATAGGCTGTCTTGACCGCCTTGACTTCACAGAAGCTGAACTTGCAGAGATAGACAGGCTTGCGAAGATGTAAATCAGAAAGGTGAGCTTTATGAGCGAAGAAATAGTTTGGACAAAGGAATACAAAGTTGAACGCTACAGAAAAATGAACAAAGATATTAAGAAAGGCAGCGTGCTTTTTGCAGGCTCATCTCTTATGGAGATGTTCCCTATCGAGCAGTTTGCGGCTGAGGATAAGCTGCCTGTCACTGTTTATAATCGTGGAATCGGCGGTTTTATCACTGACGAGCTTATAAAGGTAATGGACGTATGCATACTTGACCTTGAACCTGCTAAGCTTTTTATCAACATCGGCACTAATGATTTGAGCGACTCACGGATAGAAATGTCAACGGTCATGAAAAATTATGAGTACATTCTTCGTGAAACTATCAAGAGAGTACCAGATGTGAAGATATATCTCATGGCGTATTACCCTGTTAATCCCGAGGCGGCAACCGAGGAAACAAAAGGCTGTCTTAGAGTGCGAACAAATGAAAAGATAGACATTGCAAATGAAGAGGTAAAAAAGCTTGCTCACAAACTGGATGCAAAGTATATTGATGTAAACGCTCCCCTGAAAGACGAAAAAAGCAGACTAAAAAAAGAATACACCTACGAAGGCGTACACATTAAAGAGGAGGGCTACAAAGCCATTTATCCCCTTGTTAAAGATTACATACTCGAATAAGAAAAAGCTGTCAGAGCCACCGCCCTAACAGCTTCTTTTATGCGTTATAATAGCGAACGTAATCGTCAAGCACATCTGCCGTAAGCTCAAAAGGATAATTTTTAAGCTTAGCAGGGTTGGCAAGTATTCCGTCCCTGTCCTTCTTCCAAAGCTCCTCTGACATATCAAGCTTGCCAAAAAGCGTCCTGATATAATCCCTGAAAGCGTCAAGATCATCAAAGCCAAGAAGCTGTTTTACAACATACTCCACCTCGGTGCTGTCACCGTATTTTTTCAAAAAGCCTGACAGAAAAACGCCTACTGCCTTGCCGTGGGGTACGCCATTTTCATAGGTCAAAGTATAGCTCAGACCGTGAGGTATGCTTGTGCCTGTGTAGGCTATCGCCATGCCTGCAAGCACTGATGCCTGCATGAAAGTTGAGAACTCATCATCGGTCATATGAGCAAATCTCTCCTCTGTTTCAGACAGCCCTTACAGCTTGCCCAAAGCCTCATGCCCTCCTCTGCATATGCACAACTGAACGCATTTGCGTTGGTGTTGAGCCGTGACTCTATCATGTGAGCAAGCGCGTCAACGCAGGTGCTTTTCATACCGCTGTATGAGGAGGTTTTAAGATAGCT
Source organism: Ruminococcus sp. AM31-15AC (assembly GCF_003462045.1). NCBI lineage: Bacteria > Bacillati > Bacillota > Clostridia > Eubacteriales > Oscillospiraceae > Ruminococcus > Ruminococcus sp. AM31-15AC. Next base: position 28,251 of record NZ_QTYG01000030.1, read on the forward strand.
GTAGTCCACCAATGCAAGTGACGGAAAAATTTTGTGGGCAATAGATTTCTTGGTCTGCTTGATGTGGGAAGTCAGGATAGAATAAGGTGTAGCCTCAGAGCCTGTTCCGCAGGTGGTAGGCACACAGACTATAGGATAAAAAGGTAGTTTCGCAGGAGTGTACAAAAGCTCCTCCACCTTGGCAATGCTGTCTGAAAGCTCACACTTCTCCGCTTTTACAACGCTCTCGCTTTTGGAAAACTCGGCATTTTCGCAAACTATCCCATTCTTAGCAAGCATTGATATCGCCTTGCTTGCGTCCATTGGCGAACCGCCGCCCACTGCCACGAACATATCCACGCTGTATTTTACCGCCGCCGTTGCCGCTGTGTAAACAGTTTCCACAGACGGGTTTTCCTCAATATCATTATATATCACATATCCAATTCCCTGACTTTCAAGCACTGCCCTGACATCATCAAGAGAGCCGTTCACCGCAGAAGAATGTCTGCCTGTGACTATCATAGCCTTTTTACCAAGTGCGGCTATCTCGCCCCCGTGATTTTTTACCGCTCCATTTTCTATGTAAATATCTGTAGGTATATTTCTCATTTTCAACGCTCCTTTTGGCTTTTAATCCATTATAGCACCTTTGACGGCGATTTTCAAGCCTTGACATTGCAGAACATATGTGTTATGATATTAGTAACAAATCATGGAGAAAAAAGTTATGCACTTCACAACGGCAAAAGGTATACTCTCGCAAAAAAACGGCATGAATTTATATCGTGGCTGCACATAACGGTCAGACTAGTATTTTTGATACTGCCGATTGAAAACCTCTCCCCTTTATGTTATAATAAAGAAAAAAACATCAAGGTGAAGCAATGAATAAAAATCAAAATATAGCTATGGGGATATCCCTTGCTGTGGTGGCAATAATGGTCGGCTCGGCGGAGATCTTCGGGGAAAAGGAAATAATTTTTCCTGAGATAACGGCGGTGGCAATGGGTGCGCTAATTGCGCCTGTGCAATCGTGGAACACCTCTCGAACACGGCTTTTTGCGGCTATAGTTTCTGCCGCCGTCGCAGGCGTGTGCATAGTGCGGTTTATCCCTGCGATACTTATACTTCGTATAGCCTTGGGACTTCTTGTAGCAGTGAGCGTTATAACACTGTCAAAAACTAGCTTCGTTCCTGCCATTTCAGCCTGCATACTTCCGATACTTATGGGTACAAAAAGCCCTATTTACGTCATTTCCGTTGCGGTCATGACAGCATTTATACTTATTTTTCAAAAAGTTCTTGAATACTTTGGGCTTCATGAAAAGTATGAATATAGACCTATCGAACCAAGCTCAGAGCTTCTAAAACTACGAGCAAAACAAGTCATCACGGTGCTTGTTATCTGCATATTGCCTGCGCATTTTTACGAGATATTCTTTATCGCTCCGCCGCTTATAGTTGCATTTTTTGAGCTTAGCGGCAAAGACTCAAAGCTTATGAAAAGGAAATACACAGCAATTGCTCTCATGGCGGTGGCTGCGTTCGCAGGCGTTATGGCAAGATTTTTTATCTCCGAAAAGCTTGGGCTTACCCTGACATTTGGTGCAGTTTTATCCTCGGCTGTGATATTCGTCCTTTGCCGAAAAGCAAAGCTTTATTTCCCTCCATGCTGTGCAATATCTACCTTGCCTTTTATAATCCCCGAAACTGCAATAATAAAATTTCCATTTGAGGTCACAGCAGGATATATTGTCCTTACCATTGCCGCAGTTATCATAACCAAAATAGACAATAATACAAATTAGGCATAATCGAAAACGTACAAAGCTATATGATCTGACCCCCAGAAGTTAGACCAAAAATCTAACAACTTGGAGGTCATATCATTACGCTCTGTACGTTTTTTTGTATATTAAGAAATCATTCTCTGTTTTTAAGCACCTCGGCAGGGGTTATCTTGCCAAGCTTTCTTACAAGAATTGAGGTGATGATAAAGTATGTTGCCATTACTCCTGCGAAAATTATAACGTAAGCATACCAAGGGAATGCAAGGTTTATTCCGCTTGTTACGTTTGGAATGAACACTGGGAAAACCTTGTCCATAAACATCTTTGAAAGCGGTATCTCGATAAGTGCGCCCAAAGTTATGATAATTGCGTTTCCGTTTAGGTAAAGCTTTTTCACGTCCTTGGTCTTATAGCCGAACACCTTCACAAGAGATATTCCAAAGGAAGCCCTTTCTATTGTAACATTCAGCATAAGGAACATCACAGAGCAGAAAATTATTACAGCAACTGCGATAAGCATTACTATCATTGACATCATAAGATCCGTGAAAACTGCCGCTGAACGCTCGATATCCGATTTTGTTGTTGTGCTGTAAAGTCTGCCCTCGTCAATGTCAAGTTTCTTGTCTGAAAGCAAACAGTTGTAGTAAGTGTCACTCTCACCGAAAAGCTCACGCATACTGTCAATATCCATGAACACCATAAGTCCGCCACGCTCGTCGCAGATATCCTCCACTGTGAATGCGTAATCCATTGAGGTAGCATCGTCTGTCAGGATAAACTTATCGCCCTTTGCCACTCCGTAACGCTCCACAACTGACTGGCTCACTGTTATAAAGCTCTTGCCCTTGTGTGTTTTCACATCATAATACTTGTTATCGCTGTCCATACCCATAACGGTGACATCAAGGTTATAGCCAAGCTGTTCCTTTGAAAGCGTTTTTACAAAGCAAGCCTCGCCACCCTCTGGAACGCTTTCCTCTGGATATTTCAGAGTGTACATATACTCGTATTTTGTGTCATTTATAGTGTCTTTTCTCACGTTCTCACAGAGATAGTAGCAATCAACGCCAAGCATAAGAATGAACAGTGAAAACAGCATACTGAGAAGCACTGTTATGCCTGTGCGCATTTCACGAAGCATTTGGCGTATCTGAAATCTGCGGATAAAATTCCTGCTCTTTATCTTCACTCTGCTGTAGTGACCTGTTTTCTGCTCGTTTCTGATAAGTGAAAGAGCAGTCTGAGAAAGCCGCTTGTTTATCACAAGGGTATTAACTATCACCGAAACAACAGGAGGCATTACAATGCTGTAAATGATAAGATACAAAGGATAAACAGGGGTAAAATCAGGGAGCGAAGAATATGCGTAGCTGTCGAGAAGCTGATAATCGATTCCCACAGGTGAGAAGCCTATGACCGCACCGATTATTCCGCCAACAAATGCAACTATAGTCGGCAATGTTACGTAGTGGCGGATAAGATCTTTTTTCTTTGCGCCGAGTGCATAAAGCGCACCTATAACACTGCTTTCACGCTGAATCTGATGAATGACGAAAACAGAGATAACATAAGTAAGAAGTGCCATAAGTATAACACCCACACCAAGTCCTGCATATTTGTTCATGACAACGTCACCTGCCGCACCGGCTATACGAACGTTGTCGCCCTTTTTCACGAACATTGTCAGATTGTCAAGGTCAATGGTGAAAACCTCGTCAAGAAGCTCGTCAGCCTGCTTTTTGAAGCTGTCAATACCATTTGCAAGGCTTTCTGCACCGCTGTATGCAGATCTTGCACCCTCTGACAGATCTTTTGAGCCGTCATATGCGGCTTTAACTCCTGCCGTGATAGCGTTCGCACCCTCTGGGAGTGCCTTTGCACCCTCGTAAAGTCCGCCCATTGCGTCATAGAGAGCGTCTGCTCCCTCAGAAAGGTCTTTCACACCGTCCTTAAGGGTCTGAGAGCCGTCATAGAGCTTATCGATACCATTTGAAATATCGTCACGCTGCTTCAAGACGTCCTTGATAGTTTCAAGATAATACTTGTCTGTGACTTTTTTATAATCAAAGTCAAAATCCTCGATCATTTTCTTCAGCTCGTCATCAGTTGCCTTGCCGTTAAGTCTGTAAGCATAGCAGAGGTCTTCGGCTTTCTGATCGCTGTCATTTTTGAAATAGTCATACTGATCGTCGCTTACGAAAAGAAGTCCGAAGACCTTGCTTGACACAGCCGTGTCAGAGAAATTTTCAAAAGGTGTGTCATAGTCAGGTATAGTTCCTATTCCAACTATCTCAAACTCAACTCCGCCTGCTGCAAGCTTATCGCCCACTGACAGAGAATGTTCCTCGCTGTAGCGCTTTTCGACTACCGCTTCGCCCTTTTTCTCAGCAAGTCTTCCGCTGTCAAGCTCGATAAGGTCAATGTCATTTCTTTTGCGGAAAACACGGAGCTTTGAGCCGTCCTTCGCGGTAACGTCAATGCTGAAATGCTGTTCAAGAGTAATTCCTTTGTCTGTTATTTCCTTTTCCTGCTCGTCTGTAAGAGGAATAAAAACGCCGAACTGTCCGTCCTCGACCTTGTTTTGCTTACCATGTTCGGCTGTTCCGTCGATGATAGTGTCTGCGCTTGCAACCACGGAAACTATTATGTACATTCCCATTACGATAAGCAATACAAGCGCAAGATAACGTGCAAAATTAGTTTTAAGCTCACGTCCGAGCCTTTTTCTGAGTACCCTGTTCATTACAAGTCCTCCAGCTTTGCGGCAGGTATGCGTGTTTCGTTAAGATAATCCTTTTTGATAAGTCCGTCCTTAACGATTATTACCTTATGCACCATATTTTTTATAGCGTTGTTGTGGGTAACGATAAGCATTGTTGTGCCGTATTTTGCATTGATTTTTTCCAACAGAATGAGAATATCCCTTGATGTTTTGGAGTCAAGAGCGCCTGTAGGCTCGTCGCACAAAAGCAGCTTTGGATTTTTTATAAGTGCCCTTGCTATAGCACATCTCTGCTGCTGACCGCCTGAAAGCTGTGACGGAAACTTGTTTCTGTGTTCGGAAAGCCCCAACGTTGTGAGAAGTTCTTCCATATCCAGTGGCGAATCTGAAAGATATTCACAAACCTGAATATTTTCCACAACTGTCAGATTTGGAACGAGGTTATAAAACTGAAAGATAAAGCCCAGATTTTCCTTTCTGTAGTCGGCAAGCTTATCAGGTTTAAGACCGAAAATTTCCTTACCGTCGACCTTAACAGAGCCACTGTCCATAGTGTCAAGGCCGCCTATGCAGTTAAGAAGCGTGGATTTACCAGAGCCGCTCGTACCCTGAATAACGCACATCTGACCTTTTTCTAGACTTGTGGTGATACCCTTTAGCACCTGAATATAGCTGGCGTCACTGCCGTAACTTTTCTTCACATCTCTGATCTCCAAATACATATCATTTCCTCCATTTACAAGTTAGATTTAGCTAACTTTACTTTATATAAAAATGTGCATAACTGCACATTTCATCGACATTTGAGATACAAAATTCACACATAACATTGTTATGTAGGTTTCTAAAAGTTACCGCCCGAAGGCGGCAATTTTCTAATCTTCGACTATCATTGTAAACCATATTTTTATTAGAAACTCCATTACTCTGCGCATATGGAGCTTTGCCTTTTCCACATCTCTCTCGTGAGTTAGCAAATGAGTGTAGGCGTCAACACTTATATGGGTTATCCAATGAAGCATATACTCATCAACGTGGCAGTTAGGCATTCTTGCGGCAGCTTTTTCCGCTGATATCCTAAAGCCCTGTTCTGTCATATCTACGATCATATCCACAGTATTTTCATACTCAGACCCTTGCGCACCCGTGAGCAGCAGCATAAAAACGTCATAGTGGAGATACATATAATCAACAAGTTTGTCAAGGTCGGTGTGAGTATCAATGTGATACTCAGCAGACAGCACCGCAGGGTCATCGCTATCCATATCCTGAGCGTCCTGCATATAATGCTCCGTAAGAAGCCTGCAAAGCTCTTTCAGCGGCTCATCGACAATAGCCTTGAACAAGTCATTTTTATTTTTAAAGAAGAAATACAGCGCACCGGTCGTAACGCCTGCGTCAGCGCATATTTTTCTCAGAGAAGCCTTCATATAACCATTTTCAGAGAACTCGGCCATTGCACTTTCCAACAGCTTTTCCCTTGTTTCAGTTCGTCACCCATTACTGCACCCCGCTTTCCACTTCACATAACACTGTTATCTTAGCATATAACGCTCGATATGTCAATACATTTACTATATTTTCAGCATATTATATGATATTGAAACATAACAGTGTTATGTGGTTGGTGACTATTACAAAATAAAATAGGAAGCGACATACCTGTCTGGTCAGATCTCACGATTTCAGACGGGTTAAATTATATAAGCGATAGCTATAAAATTGCTATGGTTTACAGCGGTGACTGTGCTCCTATGCTGGTCCTTGAAAACAAGTACTCATATAGCTGGGATATTTGCATTAGTGCAAGTGAGGTGTCGTCAGGAGTTGCTTTCTACTCATACGATGACATTGCACAAGCTTTCAGCAACTACGGTGTAAGCATTTATGACATGGGACAGCTTCACATATTTGCCTCTAATTATACCGAGATCTACGGAGTATATGCGGCTCCGGTCTGATATTACAACATAATAACTATCAAAGTCAAATAATAATCGGGTCGAGCAAAATGTTCCACCGGAACATCTTACTCGGTCTTTTTCGTAGTATCGATAATTCAACATATTTACAACTATCCTGCATTTTTCACGCAATCACCAATCTGGTCATTTTCTCTATCCACTTATCAATGAAACTTATAAACCCCTCAAAGCTTCACAGCTCTCCATTTGTTTGAAATAACGCCGATATTCCAGTATGTAATAAAGCAGATAAACAGCATACTGATTACTGATACGACAACCGCTTCAATAATAAGAAACGGGGTCGAATAGGTTGATATGAATCTTGACGTAATTGTCAAAATAATAATTTGACAGAACCTAACAAATATCCCCAATAAGATAATGTCTAATATGAATCTCCATAGAAATGATTTTGTGAATTGTGTCATTGTTTTTCCTACTTATTATTCAACCGTGTATTCAATCGTGTTACTAATGGGAGTATATTCTCCTGTAGCATCATCATAATCCGTCACCAAAGTAACTGTATAATTACCTTCATCTGCAAAAGTCAGAAAGTTAGTCCACGTTTTACGATACGCCTGAAAACATTTGCATAATTTGCCATTTTGGGTTACATACCAAAATAAGTTTTTATCAGTTTCTTTCTGCGGTATTTCGGGTCTGTTTATAAGAATAATATTTTTATTTTCTTCAATCGTAATTTCCGCTAATAGAATTGAATCATCATCTTTTAAATCAGAAGAGGATACAACGCTCTGATTTTCTTTAATATTTGTTTGATGTTCAGGCGTAATTTCATAATCAAAATGCTTTTAAATTCATATGAATGAGCATACAGAGAAAAAAGAGCAAAAACATTATAAAAATGCGAAAAAATTGTTTTTTATAAATTGCCTTGAAAAAATTAAAATTTATTCCTGTATGTATAATGCTCACCCTTATAGGTTCTGTACGGAAACTCAACCAGCGTCAAAATGAGTTTAGAAGCATTATAAGAACATATCACAATCATTAAAAAGTATAATATCTTTGTTAAATGAAGTTCTGCCTTAAATTCACAAAATACATTATTATAAAAATAATCAAATCCTGCAAATGCAATTATGTATAGCATCAAATTCGGAAATATCAAAAGAGAAAGGTAATTATCTTTCTCTTCTACATTTCTGGGATATTTACGCATCTGTCAACACCTTCTCAAGCTTTGCTATCATTATTTTCGCAGAAGTTATGTCAGAATTATCACGCAGTGCTGAAAATAGTTCTGGAGCACTCTCTTTAAAATCGACATATTTCTTTTCAGATAATAATCTTGCATAAGCTAACCTATAATAATAATTTTGAACATCCACTAGTCGAATATTGTAGTACTGATTGACAATTGGTATTTTATTTATTTCTTCTTCAAATTCTTTATTTACACTGTAGGCTATACTCGATGCGCCATATGCCATTACTGCACTTTTACATTGACCGGATATATTACATAATTTATCAGGTATAAACCTTGTAACAACAAGCGATATACCAAAGTACACTCCGCCGATCATGGCAAGCGTACCAAGCATATAAAACAATGTACAGAAAAACAGTTTAATAGGTGTAT
>NZ_QTYG01000031.1:0-35198 GCF_003462045.1 Ruminococcus sp. AM31-15AC
TTGGTATTTTTTCATCAAATTTATTATACCACAAAAAAGACTGCTTTCCTACCCTTTTAAGGGTGGTTGCAGTCTTTTTTTATTGCGCGTTTTTTTACAGCGCCTTTTTACTGCAAATTATGTTTGCGTGTTATTATAAAGTTAGTCAACAAGAAATATGCCAAAATATATGCGAACTGATACATTGTCATAAACACAAGTCTTAGGTTGAATGCCACTTCCGTATCGGGCAAGCGTGACGTTGGCATAAAGAGCATATTCCACAGAGAAAGGTCGCCTGCCAGATTGCTTATCATCGAGGATAACATATTGCAAGCGAAGATTATGGCAAAGCTACTAGAACTTTGTGTTTGAAACAGTTTGAAAGAGAGATAACAAAATATAAGAAAATCTGCAAGCCTGCAAACAGCGTCAGAGTATACAGGCATATCAGAAACGAAGTGAGCGGTTCTTCAGCAAAGCCGTTGCCCAAAGCGTTTATAAAATCTCCCACAGAGTCAAGATACTCTGTTGGTCGATAAGCAACAGCGAAAGCACAAAAACGATCATGCTTGCCGCTGACCATATCACAGAAGAAATGAACTTTGTGAAAATATGATAATATGGCTTGACAGGTATTGTCAGCATAAGATATCCCTCGTCAGTGAAAAGGGTCTTGTGAAAATTCGTCAGCGATATGGTAAAGCCCACAGTGAACAACGCCCCCACCGCAATACCATAGGCAATGCACACAACAATGAATATCACCAGAAAATTAGGGCTTTTAACGCTCTCACCATAACGAAGCATCAGAGAAAATATCAGTGCAACTATCATATATCCCAACACAAGAGGGAAAAACTTTCTTGCCGAGCGTTTAAGCTCATATTTCAAAAGCTTGCCTAACATCTGTACACCTCCCTGAAAAGCTGATCCACAGACTTGCCGGTTTCGTTATGGATAGCGTCAACAGATTTATGCAGCCTTAGCATACCATTTTGTATCATCACCACATCGTCAAGAACAGGCTCGATATCTGCAATAAGGTGGGTGGAAATTACCACAGCCGCCCGCTCGTTGTAATTTGAGATTATGGTGTTGAGTATATAATCTCTCGCCGCAGGGTCTACGCCTGCGATAGGCTCATCAAGAAGATAAACGTCAGCCTCACGGCTCATAACAAGACAAAGCTGCACCTTTTCTTTTGTACCCTTTGACATTGTCTTGAACTTTGCTACAGGGTTTATCCCCAGCCTGTTCATCATATCCTGAGCCTTTGCTACATTGAAATTGCTGTAAAAATCCTGAAAAAACCTAATCATCTCATTTACTTTCATATCGTCAGGTATGAAATTTCTGTCAGGCAGATAGGAAACCACTTTTTTAGTTTCCACGCCAATAGGCATTCCGCATATGAGTATATCCCCTGCCGTAGGTTTTATAAGACCACAGCAAAGCTTGATAAATGTTGTTTTTCCGCTTCCGTTCGGTCCTAGCAGACCGATAATTTTACCCCTCTCCAGCGCAAGGTCAAGATTGCTCAGCGCTGTAAAGCTTCCATACTGCTTTGTAAGCCCATAAGTCTGCAAAACAGTTTCCATGCTGTCCCCTCCTTTGTAGCAAAAAGCAGCAAGACTTTAACACGCCTTGCTGCCGCATTATTATCTTTCTTCACAAATAAGCTTGATCGCAGTTCTTTCCTCACCGTCGATCAAAACGCTTGCAAATGCAGGGATACAAATAAGATCAATGCCCAATGGTGCAAGATAGCCCCTTGCGATCGCTATAGCCTTGATCGCCTGATTGGCTGCGCCTGCGCCCACTGCCTGTACCTCAACTGCACCGCTGTCACGGATAACGCCCGAAACTGCTCCTGCCACCGAATTAGGGACAGACCTTGAAGAAACCTTTAGAATTTCCACTTGAATACCTCCATAAGTAAATTCAAAGAATTTACCCCACTTATTATACACACTATATTATACTACATACATAATAAAATTTCAAGCTTTATTAATACTTTTCGTTATTATCGCTTAATAACACGCTGTATATTTGTTGCTTTTCCCGATTTTTCATCAAATTTTACCACAACTCCGTTTATAAAGCAATCGTTGGTGCTTTCTGAAAACCTCACAGGGGTGCGATATTTGAACTTGTTTATGACTATATCACTGTCCACCCCAAGTACGGAAAGCTCAGGGCCTGTCATTCCAACATCGGTGATATAGGCGGTATGTCCGCCTAAGATCATTTCATCAGCCGTCTGAACATGGGTATGAGTGCCAAGCACAGCAGTGCATCGTTTTTGCAGATAAAAGCCCATAGCCTTTTTTTCAGAAGTTGCCTCCGCATGAAAATCAACGATTATATTAGGCGTATCAATGCTTTCAAGAAGCTTGTCAACATAGTTGAAAGGATTTTCCACTGCTTCCATATACATCGTTCCCATAAGATTTACCACGGCTATCTTATAAGGACACATATCGATATAAGTCACTCCATGACCCATAACGCCCTCAGAGTAATTGGCAGGTCTTAAAAGTTGCTCGTTTGTGTCATAAAGCTCCTCAGCCTCACGTCGTCTGAAAGAATGATTTCCCGTTGTTACAACGTCAGCCCCCATGTTGAGAAGCTGTCTGTAAGACTGCGGTGTGATACCATTGCCCTGAGCAGAATTTTCACCGTTCACCACGGTCACATCTATATCATATTCACGCTTCAACTTATACATTCTGCTTTCAAGAAAATCGCAGCCGCTTTGTCCCACAACATCTCCGATAAAAAGTAAGTTCATTTGCTATCTCCGTTCTATACTGCATTTTACAGTTACCCTTATTATACACTATCCTTACTGCAAAATCAAGCAGACATCACAAAAAAAATCAGACGCTTTTACACGTCTGATCTTCCATATCAATTATCGTCAACTGAAATATCATCAACTATCTCAGGAGTATCCTGGATTTCTGGTGTTTTATCAGGTTCGCCCATGAACTCGCTTTCTGTAAGCTCGCCATTCATAAGCTTCTCAAATGTTGCACCGTCAACCTTTTCATACTTCATAAGATACTTAGCCACAACATGAAGCTTATCCATATGCTCGTTGAGTATCTTTTCAGCGTCAGTAAATGCACTTTCAATAAGAGTTCTTATCTCATTATCGATCTCAGCCGCAACGTTATCAGAGTAGCTTGGTGTATTAGTGTAATCCCTGCCAAGAAATACTTCATGATCTCCCTGACCATATACAACAGGACCAAGATTGTCACTGAAGCCGTAGCGTGTTACCATGTTTCTAGCTGTGGAAGTAGCTCTCTCAAGGTCATTTGAAGCACCCGTTGAGATGTCGTCAAGGATCAGCTTCTCAGCAACACGTCCGCCAAGAAGAACCACGATATTTTCGTACATCTCGTTCTTGCTAACATAAGATTTATCCTTGACAGGCAGGCTCATTGTGAAACCGCCAGCCTGACCTCTAGGTATGATAGATACCTGATGAACTTTATCCTGTGATTTGCTGTAGTATGTGCAGAGTGCATGACCGCCCTCATGATAAGCGGTAAGCTTCTTTTCGTCCTCTGTGATGACCTTAGACTTTTTCTCAGGACCTGCCACAACCTTGATAGAAGCTTCCTCAAGCTCATCTTTGGTGATAGCCTTTTTATTCTTTCTTGCCGCAAGGAGCGAAGCCTCGTTCACAAGGTTTTCAAGGTCTGCACCTGTAAAGCCCACGGTTGATTTTGCAATAGTTTCAAGGTCAACGTCAGGAGCGAGGGGCTTGTTTCTTGTGTGAACTTTCAGTATAGCTTCTCTGCCCTTAACGTCAGGATAGCCCACAAGTATCTGTCGGTCAAATCTGCCCGGACGAAGAAGTGCAGGGTCAAGTATATCACGTCTGTTTGTTGCAGCCATAACAATAACAGAATCGTTATCCTCAAAGCCGTCCATTTCAACAAGAAGCTGGTTAAGGGTCTGCTCACGCTCGTCATGACCGCCGCCAAGGCCTGCGCCTCTCTGTCTGCCCACTGCGTCGATCTCGTCTATAAAGATGATAGCAGGAGCGTTTTTCTTAGCCTGCTCAAAAAGATCTCTTACTCTTGAAGCACCGACGCCCACGAACATCTCAACGAAGTCAGAGCCTGAGATAGAGAAGAATGGAACTTTTGCTTCGCCTGCAACGGCTCTTGCAAGAAGCGTTTTACCTGTACCCGGAGGGCCGAGGAGCAGAACGCCCTTAGGTATTCTCGCACCGATCTCGGTATACTTCTTATTATCACGGAGAAAATCAACGATCTCCTTAAGTTCTTCCTTTTCCTCGTCTGCACCCGCAACATCATCAAAGGTAGCTTTCTTGCTGCTTGGCGCCATTTTGGCATTTGTTTTTCCGAAAGATGACATCTTTCCGCCGCCTGCATTCTTCATCATGAACACAAAAAAGAATATCATAACGCCCAGCATAAGCAGCGTCGGTATCAGATTAAGCCAGAAGCTGTTATCCGATATCGGTATAAGATTATACTGCAAAGGATCGTCTGGATTTTCAGTATTATATTTCTTACGATAGTTCTCAGCGTCCTCACCGCCAAGGACTTCATTTGCAAACAGTGAAACATTTGGAACTGTATAACTATATACCTTATCCTCGCCCTTGAGCTTATACTTAAGCTGTCCGGAGCCAAGGTCAAGCTCAAACTGTGACACGTTCAGGCTGTCAAACTGTTCCATTATCTCCGAATATTTTTTGTCGGAAGATTTTGTGCTCATGCTTGTTAGCATATAGACCAATCCGCAGATTATGGCAACCGATACCAGCAGATAGATCAACAGGGTCTTTCCATTATTATTGTTTTTCAATCGATCACAACCTTTTGTTCTGTATTATATTTGGCTCCTTATTCGGAAACTATACCGATAAAAGGAAGATTTCTATATCTCTCATCATAATCAAGACCACAGCCAACAACGAATCTGTCCTCAATCTCATAGCATTTGAAATCAGGTGTTATGTCTGCAACACGTCTTGACGGCTTATCAAGCATAACAGCTATCTTAACACTTGGCGCACCCATTGACGCAAACTTCTTTTTTAACTCGCAAAGTGTTCTTCCTGTGTCGAGAATATCCTCAACCAATAAAACGTCCCACTCTCTCAGGTCAAGACCCATAAGATCATGGTCTCCTGAAATTGAAACATTTCCTGTTGAGCTTGTGCCAGCATAACTCTTTGCAGTAATAAAAGCGATCTGCATATCATTGTCGATACTTCTTACAAGATCGGCAGTAAACACGAACGCTCCCTTAAGAACGCACACAACAAGAAGCTTTTTTCCTTTATACTCTTCAGTTATCTCTGCTCCAAGCTTTTTCACAGACAATGCAAGCTCTTCCTCAGAATAAAGAACCGATATATTGTTCATTAACTAACAACCTCTCTGATTATATATTATCAATGTGACAGAAAAGTGAAAAAATACAAGTTCACACAAAAAACTTTTCAGCTTAGGGTGATATTCCTCTCACTTTATGGTAAAAGCCAATATTTTAACGGTTTCAGAGTCTATCTTCACCCTTTCAGCCGCACCGCTTCCTTCAACGAAAACGACGCCCTGACTATCTTTTAGGATAACGGCACTGCTCCTGTCCTCAAGTCTGAAGGACTTGTTCACCAGCTTTCGCACATCGCTGTCAAAATCTCTGTTCACAAGGCGTATCTTCTCGCCCTCTCTGCGATTTTCGACAACAATCTCACCCTTTATTTTATCATAATCCAGACAGCAATTTGCAAACTTTTTATGAACATTTGCGATTTTTCCGTCAAAAGGATAGATTTTGAACTCTATCTCCTTACTGCCGAACTGATAAACGCCCTCGTCGCTTACCTTAACGCTCCTGAGAGTGCTGTTATCAAGCATCTCGCCCTTTGCAAAGCTGAGCACACCTTTTGAGCAGACCGCAAAGACTCCGCCCTTGACGTTCGCCTTGCCAACGTCAAGTATCAGCCTGTCGATATCCTCGATACTGTCATGGCTCACAGCAAGCCCCTCTTTCTCGAGGATGTGCATTATTGCACGGCGGCGTACACTTTCGTGGAGCTGTCTTAGACACAATGCGTCATAACCCTTTGGCAAGACCGCTTTCTCAAAGGCTTCAAGCCCCTGACTTTCAAGATAATCGCTGTCTGTTCTAAGCCTGTCAGCTGTCATGGAATATGAGCCAAAAAGCGAACTGTTAAGCTCCGCAAGCCTTGGCACAACAAGGTGGCGAATCTTATTTCTGGTATAATCGTCAGTAAGATTTGTGGAATCAGTAACAAAGTCCTGTCCTCTCTCTTTGAGAAAGCCCTCTATTTCCTGACGAGTACAATCTATAAGCGGTCTTATGATATTTCCCCTCACAGGCGGTATTCCGCAAATACCTTTCAGACCCGTACCTCTTGCGAGGTTGAATATGGCAGTTTCAAGGCAATCCGAAAGACTGTGTGCTGTGCATATCTTGTCTGCACCTATACTGTCGAAAAAGTCGTATCTGAGCTTTCTTGCCCCCTCCTCAGTGGATACAGAATGTTCCTTGCAATAGCCCACGACGTCAGCATGAAACACTTTCAGCTCGACCCCAAGCTTCTCGCAAAGCTTTTCACAAAAATGCTGATCTCTGTCGCTTTCTTCCCCACGGAGATGATGATTGACATGGCAAGCGCATACATCATAGCCCAGCTCATATAAACACAAAAGGAGCGTAACGCTGTCGGCGCCTCCTGAGAGGCACACAAGCAAGCGTTCGCTCTTATTTGCCATATTAAATTTCTCTATGGTAGAAGCTACCTTTACAAGAAAATTATTCATCATCTCTCCTGAAATCAAGACCTCTGAACAGGGTATATTCGCCTATCCAGCCAAGTTGCACCTTATCTGTCTGTCCGTGACGGTTTTTCGCAACGATACACTCAGCCACCGACTTGTCGCCCTCATCGCTGTAGTAAGCGTCACGATAGAGGAACATGATGATATCAGCGTCCTGCTCGATAGAACCTGATTCTCGCAGGTCTGAAAGGATAGGTCTTTTATCGTCACGCTTCTCCGAGCTACGGGAAAGCTGTGAAAGTGCGATAACAGGCACATTAAGCTCCTTAGCCATAAGCTTCAAGGAACGTGTTATCTCAGACACCGCCTCAACACGGCTGGCGTTTTTATTTGCTGATTGCATGAGCTGTATGTAGTCGATGACCACAAGTCCAAGATTTCTCATTCTTCTGAGCTTTGCTTTCATCTGCGGCACTGTACAGCCTGCACCGTCATCAAAATATATAGGAAGCTGTGACAGCGTATCTGCCGCACCTGCTATCTTCTCCCAATCGGAAGGCTCAAGATTGCCCGACCTAAGCAGGGTATTATTAACAAGCGCCTCTGAAGCAAGCATACGGGACACGAGCTGTTCCTTACCCATTTCGAGAGAGAATATAACAACGTCACGCTTTGTCGCCTTGCAGGTATTCACCGCAATATTAAGTGCAAATGCAGATTTTCCCATTGCAGGACGTGCCGCGATAATGATAAGGTCAGTTCTGTTAAGACCTGTTGTGATTGCGTCAAGCTGGCCAAAGCCTGTCTTTGCTCCAAGATGTTCGCCTGCGTCAGGACCTGATATCTCCTGCAAATGCTCGAATGTATCAACGATAACGTCGCTTATTCGTGTAAGGCCCTGAACATCTCTGCCCTGTCTTATTTCAAATATAGACTGCTCGGCAGCGTCAAGCTGCGTCTGAGAATCCTCACCGCCGTCATACGCCTTTTCAAGAATCTGATTAGCGGCATTTATAAGCGACCTTACCCTTGCTTTTTCCTCGATTATCTTGCAATAGCTCTCAATATTATCCGTTGACGGCACCATTTCCATAATGCCAAGAAGATAATTCTTAGCCATTGCAGACGTTTCAAAAACACCCATTGTGACGGCTTCATTAATTACCGTGATAAGGTCCTCTTTGCTGCCTGTGGTGAACATTCTCACTATTATGGTGAAAAGCTGCTGGTGCTGTGGACGATAAAGCTTTCAGGCTTTAGTATCTCAATGACCTTCGGAAGCACCGAAGGATCACGAAGAACCCCTCCCAGAACGGCTTCCTCAGCCTCCTGAGAAAAGGGCAGCTCCCTGCCAAGGGTCGCTCCTGTGGTAAGCCCACGGAAATTATCAGCCATGATTACTCCTCAACGACCTTTACTTTAATGCTGCATGATACGCCATGAGTAAGCTTTATCTGTGCAGTATAGTCACCGAAAGCCTTTATCTCGGCTGTAAGATTTATCTTCTTCTTCTCGATAACAACGCCATACTGAGCCTTGAGGCAATCTGAAATAACGTTTGCTGTAACTGCGCCAAAGAGCTTTCCGCCCTGACCTGCCTTAGCCTTTACCAGAACTTCCTTATCCTTTATTTTCTCTGCGATAGCTTTATTGTCGGCTGTTTCAACATCTATCTTGTGCTGAGCGGAAGCCTTTTTGCCTGCAAGGTCATTAAGGTTTTTAGCTGTAGCTTCAAGTGCAAGACCCTTTCCGATAAGAAAATTTCTTGCATATCCGTCTGCAACGTTGATGATATCTCCCTGCTTGCCTGAACCCTTTACATCTTTTAACAAAATAACTTTCATATTATTCACTCTGCCTTTCTTTTTTTATTCCTGCGAATTATTTTCCCAGTATTCGTCAATGGCGTCTGCAAGGCGTTTTCTCGCCTCATTCATTGAACAGTTGAGCTGAGTTGCCGCCATAGTAAGATGACCGCCGCCACCCAAAGACTCCATGACGATCTGCACATTACAAGCACCCATGCTTCGTGCAGAGATATTTATCACACCGTTCGTTTCATAGATAACGAACGAAGCTTTTACGCCTGTTATACCAAGCAGCTCGTCTGCCGCCTGTGAAGCCGCTATCCTTATTTCAGAGAAGCTTTCCTCCGTATAAGCCACTGCGCACTCTTTATAAAGGTGAGCACTGTTTATAAGCGACGATTTCTGATGATAAGTCTCAATAGAGTTTGCAAAAAGCTTTTTGACAGCTATGGTATCAGCGCCCTTTTTCTTCAAAAACGCTGCCGCTTCAAAAGTGCTTACGCCTGTTTTCATAATGAAATTCTTTGTATCCAGCATTATTCCCGCAAGCAGAGCTTCCGCCGCATGGACTGTGATATTGGAATCCTCGCCGAAATACTCGATAAGAGCGGTCACAAGCTCGCAGGCCGATGATGCGTTAGGCTCTAAGAACGACATTATAGTCGGCTCGATACCGTTCACCATTCTTCTGTGGTGGTCGATAACTACCACATTTTTCGCCCTTGCAAGTATCTCCTTTGACTCAACCAGTGCAGGGTTATGGGTATCAGTTACCACAAGAAGCGTGTTATCGTCAAGTCTTTCAAGACCCTCCTGTGGAGTTATGTAATAATGCTCCGACTCATTTTCATTTATATAATTTATAAGCGTTTTCGACAAATTCTGCTCAGGGTCTACCACAACGTAAGCTTCTTTTACCATGTTTCTGATAGCACAGCAGAAGCCTGTTGCTGAACCTACGCTGTCAAGATCGCCAAATCGGTGACCCATTATAAGCACCTTATCGTGGTTGCAGATAAGCTCCAGCATAGCCTTTGCCACCATACGGATACGGGTCTTATTGTTCTTGTCAGGTGCAGAAGAAATGCCGCCGAAGAACTTGAACTCACCGTCCTCCTTGACAGCCGCCTGATCTCCGCCACGTCCAAGGCACATTTCGAGAGCCTGCTTTGCAAACTTCTCGCTCTCCGCAAGGTTTGCACCATCTCTGCCCACACCTATGGACAATGTAAGGTTAGAACGCTCGCCAACGGCTATTTTTCTTGCCTGCTCGAGTATCTTAAATCTCTGCTCGATTATAGGTGCAAGGTGGCGTTCCTCCATATAAACATAGAACTTGTCGCTTGCTACCTTTTTTGATACCGCAGTGGTATTCTCCAAAAATTCCTCAATAAGCTTTTCTATCTCAACAACAACGTGAGCTTTTTCACTCTCTCTGATATTTGACATAAGCTCGTCAAAGTTATCGATAGTTATGATTATTACCGCTTTGTGGGACATTCTGAACTCATATTCAAGCTCCACATAATCGGTAACGTCATTGAAATAGACCATTGAAAGCTCACCGTTTGTATCGGTATGTATAGCCTTTGCCTTATAAAAATGAGAATTTGTGCAAACAAGGTCGCCGTCAGAGGTGTATATCTTATCCATATCGATATTCATAAGCTCTGTGAGGTCGATTCCGTAGGCTTCCTCCTCAGAGTAGACCTGTCTGCCAAAAAGTCTGTTATACCACACGATGACGTTTTCGCTGTCGATTATTATAGCAGGAGCAGGAAAATTCAGGAGAGAATCTCTCTCCGTCTTTGAGATCATCGTGGAAAGCTTTGCCACATACTTGCGAGTGTGATTGTGGAAAACCACTTCTTCAAGCACCCACAATACAGCCGCCGCCACAGACACTAGAATAAGCACACTGCCCGACTCTCTGTGAGACGGAGTAGAATGCAGCATAAAAGCGCCTATAAGTGACGAAAGCATGGTAACGCACACTGTTATTCTTATTATGATCTGTAATCCGTTGTTACTTTTCATTTTAAAGCTCCTGCATTTCTATAAACAGCCGCACTGTTGACAGGCGGTCATAATTCCATTATTATCGGCAAAATCATAGGACTTCTCTTTGTCTTTGTGAAAATAAAGTCCGAAAGATTGTCTTCATTCTACCCTTTATGGTATTCCAATCCTTCATATTTCTGTCAAGACAATCCTGAAGTGTTTCGGTAAGAAGCTTCTGAGCTTCGGTCATAAGCTCCTCGCTCTCTCTTACATACACAAAGCCTCTTGAAACCACATCAGGCCCTGCAAGGATATCTCCCGAAGCCCTGTCGATAGTCGCCACGGCAATGATAAGTCCGTCCTGAGCAAGATGTTTTCTGTCACGGAGAACTATTGCGCCAACGTCGCCGACGCCAAGACCGTCCACAAGCACCTTTCCAGCAGGCACTTGTCCTGTTATCTTCATATCAACGCCGTCTGTTTCGATAACGTTGCCTATATCAGCAATGATTATATTGCTCTCAGGGATTCCCACAGAAAGCGCCGTATCTCTGTGCTTCATAAGATGTTTATACTCGCCGTGTACAGGGATAAAGAACTTTGGCTTTGTGATAGAAAGCAACAATTTCTGCTCTTCCTGACAAGCGTGTCCTGAAACGTGTACCTCGTACATTGACTCGTATATTACCTCTGCACCCAATCTCATAAGGTCGTTTACTACCTTTGTGACATACTTCTCATTTCCCGGAATAGGATTAGCCGAGATTATGATAAAGTCCATAGGAGTGATAGTAACGTTCCTATGCTCGTTTGCCGACATTCTTGTAAGCGCCGACATAGGCTCGCCCTGACTTCCTGTTGTGACGATGACCATTTTTTCAGGTGCATATCTCGATATAGTGTCGATATCCACAAGCACACCGTCAGGCACTTTAAGATAGCCAAGCTCGATGCCCTTTGAGATAACATTCACCATACTTCTGCCCGACACAGCTACCTTTCTGCCGTGTGTGACAGCGTTATTTATTATCTGCTGAACTCTGTGAACGTTTGAAGCGAAAGTGGCAATGATTATCCTCTTGCCCTCAGCCTTGTTGAAAAGCTTCACAAAGCTTTCGCCAACCTTGCGCTCGCTCATGGTATAGCCAGGTCTTTCAGCGTTTGTAGAGTCAGCCATAAGAGCCAAAACGCCCTTGTTTCCAAGCTCTGCAAATCTAGGCAGGTCGATTATACCGCCCTCGATAGGTGTATAGTCTACCTTGAAGTCGCCAGTATGGATAAGCACACCAGCAGGGGTATGGATAGCCATTCCCACGGCATCAGGGATAGAGTGGTTTACTCTTATAAACTCCACCGCCATACAGCCAAGCTTAACTGTCTGTCTTGGCGTTACAACGTTGAGTTTTACAGTTCCTAAAAGCCCATGCTCTTTCAGCTTGCCCTCAACAAGACCCAGCGTCAGCCTTGTGCCGTAAACAGGCACGTTGAATTTTTTCAGAAAATAAGGCAGACCGCCGATATGATCCTCATGACCATGTGTAAGCACAACGCCCCTGAGCTTTTCCTGATTTTTCTCGACGTATGAGAAATCAGGGATAACGATATCAACTCCAGGCATTTCACTGTCAGGAAAAGCCAATCCGCAGTCGATAACGAACATATCGTTTGAACACTCGATAACAGTGAAATTCTTGCCTATCTCGTTAAGACCGCCAAGAGGGATTATCTTCACAGGCGTTCTTCTTACAGGCTCTTTCACTCTGTTCGCCGCAGGTCTTGGACGTCTTTGCTGAGTATTCTGCGGTTTTCTCTGTGGAGTTTCATTTCTCGGCTGAAGCGTTTTTTTCACACTGCCCGAAGCTCTCTGACTTTTTACACGGTCAAGCTCTTTTGAAGCCTGAGCCAGAGGTATCTCGCTCTTATTCTGTTTTTTTCTGAAAAACGTTTTTGTGTAGGATTTTTTACTGTGTTGTTCTTTTCGTTCATAAAATAATGTACTTTGCCCTGCTGTACTCCGCTTTTAAGCCTTCAAAGGCACAAAATGCCGCAAAAAAGCAGCACAAACATACGGCAGGAGCAATTATCTCCTTCCTGCTGCATTTTATCATGCTCAAATAATATTCGATTTTTCCGTTTAGATTCAATATACCGCTGCGTTTGGGCTTTATTATCATGTGCTGTCAAAAACGCTTAAAGCCTCAAAGAAAGACAAAATGGTGTGATGAACGCAGTTTAAATACAGCGGCATGAGCCGCCTTTGTCCGAACAAAAATATCTGATTATATTGTACTCCATTTTCGTCTCAATGTCAATAGCAATTTATTACATTTATCTGAATATGCCCTTTATCCTGCTTGTTATATCCTCGCAAAAGGCAGCCGCCTGCTCGCAGCTCACGCTTTCTGCAAACACTGTTATACCTTTTTTATCCCTCAGCGGTCTGATAACTGCGTGTGTCTTGCCCATTGTTATCTCACCCTCTGCCGAACAGCCAAGCTCTGAAAATATCTTTTCCTTGTTTTCACGGCTCATTGTTATGCCCACAAATCGGCTTGAAGTGTATGCGTCAGGCACATCACAGAGAGCTTTTTGTAGCGTTATCCCCTGCTCTGACAGATAAGACGTCACCGCTGACGCAAGGTAAAGTCCGTCATAGGCAAACATATTATGGGTCGAAACGGCAACGTCCTTTGCTATGTCAGCATTGTTTTCGTATCGGTAAAGCCTGCCACAGTGGACTTCAGCAGCGGTATCGGCAATAGAGGGGAAATTCTCAGGCAATGCCACCGCAAGCCCCTTTTCAAAGCACACCCCTGCATACATTGCCACCAGTTTTTCCCACATAACATAGCCTGTTTCCTCACTGTAAGCTGATACCCTTGTGCCGTCTGCGGAAAGATTGAATATTATACGCTCACCGTCTATATCGTTCCTGCCATGAAAAAGTCTGTCGGCAAGGGTCGCCTTTTTAACATCATATGTGCGGATACCCACATTTACGCCTTTAAATCGGTCAGGAAGTATTTTTTCAAGCTCTGCGACGTATATCTCCCTCACCGCTGAAAAATCTGTCACACAACCCATCTGAGAAAGCCCCACACTGCGATAAGCTCTGTCGTCAGCTATGCTTCCAATGCGGTCAAGAAGCTTTTCATCAGGCAACATTCCCCCAGCCGAAATAAGCCTTGCATGACCTGAAATGTTTGCGCCTATGAGTATGCCGAACTCTCCGCCAAATCTGTTCACCGCATAAGAAAGCTCCGAAATGCCTGCTCTGCCTATACTGTACACGTTCACTCCAGCCTGACATATGCCGCAGTCAAGGGCTTGTTTGAGCAAAAAGCTTTCGTCAGAGCCATAGGCTGTCACTATACTTCCGCCTTTTTTTGCAGCGCTTGCGGCACACAGTGCAAAAAGCATAGCCTTTTGCGCTGTGGCTTCACCGCCCCACAAACTGCACTCGCCGTTTTCGTCTATGACAAGTCGGCTGTCAGATGATCTTTTCACGTTTTCATAAAGCCTTGCGCCCTTTTCAACATTTTTTCCGGACCATATGCCCACTCCTTTTTCAATGACGGCTTCACTTGCGATATGAGCCTTTTCGCCTATGACGGAATATTCACCGCACTTCACACCGCTGTCAAGGACAGCCCCTCGGCATACCACTGCACTGTTTATATCACAGCGTTCAGATACCACCGAGCCTATGCCAACATATCCGTTCACCTTGCCGCCCTTTACAACAGCGTTATTGTCTATGACGCTTCCGCTTTCTATGACCGACCCTGACATGACAGAAACGTTCTCTCCTATATAAACAGGCTCACCTATTGCCGCACCGCTGAAATTATTTTCCGTCAGCCTTTGTGACATATTTTCATTGTAAAGCATATGCCTTTGACAATCGAGAAAAGCCTCAGGCGTGGTTATCCTTTTATAATAGCCTTTTCCGTCAAGCAGGACAGCTTCGCCACTTTTCACAGCCTCGGGGATAATATCCTCCGTCATATCCATAGGTCTTTCAGGATTAAGGCTATCAAAAAGCTCTCTTTTCACTATATATATGCCAGCAGGTTTGTTTTCAGTATCATAAGTCAGAGCCGTACAAAAGGTATCGTGGCTCAAATGAACTTTTATAATCTCATCAAGAGGGTGAGTGCAGATACAGTTACATTCCACGGCAAGAATTTCTGTTTCATCGCACATTGCTGTTCTAACAGCCTGCACAGTGCTTTTACCTGCGGTGTTTATCATATGGAGCTTTATCTTACCTGAGTATTTTTCATCAAGAAGCCTTTCTACCTGTTCAGAGCCATAGCCCACCGCAAGGACAGCTTCTTCAAAGCCTGCTTTCTCCAGCATTTCAAGAGTAAAAAGCAGAATTTCTTTTCCGCATAATCTCAGAAGAGCCGCAGGTCGCCTGTCTGTCATGGGCATCAATCTTTCTCCACGTCCTCCGCATAAAACAACAGCTTTCATATATGTTCCTCCGTTCATAATATTTGATTTAATGTATTATTGGAAAACATACCCACTGTTATTCATGTGAAAAAAATTTGCCGCCGCCCTTTTCAAGATAGAAAAAATATGCTATAATGTAGGATACGGCATAAAAGAAATTTTACGGAGGTGTATATAATGGAGCAGTTTACGGCTCTTAAAAGAAAAGCACTTGAAAAATATTTTTCACGAATGAACGACCAACAGCGCAAGGCTGTGTTCAAAATAAAAGGACCTCTCCTTATACTGGCAGGAGCAGGAAGCGGTAAGACCACTGTTTTGGTAAACCGCATCGCAAACATGATATACTTCGGCAACGCATACAACACAGAGCAGACCTACGGCACGCCCTCTGAACAGGACATACAGTTTCTCAAAGACTACATTGACGGCAAGACAAATGACGCTTCTACCCTTGCAGACATTGTGGCATATGACTGCATAAAGCCGTGGAGCATACTTGCTATCACGTTCACAAACAAGGCGGCAGGCGAGCTTAAAGAACGTCTTGCAGGAATGTTGGGAGAGGCAGGTCAAGGCATTACAGCGGCGACTTTCCACTCCGCCTGCGCAAGGATACTCAGGCGTGAATGTGACAAGCTTGGATTTTCAAGCAGTTTCACCATTTATGATTCTGACGATTCTCAGAGAACTGTAAAAAGCATATTGAGAGAACTTGGCATATCCGAGAAGATGTTTCCACCGAGAACGATACTCAGCGAGATATCCCACGCTAAAGACCTGCTCCAAGAGCCTGATGAATACATCGCCTCAGCCACAGGAGATTATCGTAATCTGACCATAGGCAAGGTATACAAGCACTATCAGAAGAAGCTCAAAGCCGCAAATGCTATGGACTTTGACGACATGATCTGCCACACAGTCAAGCTTTTTGAGCAGTTTCCTGACGTCCTCGATCACTATCAGAACTTGTATAAATATATAATGGTAGACGAGTATCAGGACACCAACAAGGCTCAGTTCAGACTTGTTTCGCTGCTGTCACAGAAATTCCACAACCTGTGCGTTGTGGGTGATGACGACCAGAGTATCTATAAGTTCCGTGGTGCGACTATCGAGAATATCCTCAACTTTGAGGAGCAGTTCGACTGCAATGCTGACACTGATGTTATAAAGCTTGAACAGAATTACCGCTCGACCCAGAACATTCTTAACTGCGCAAATCAGCTTATAAGCAACAATCAGGGCAGAAAGGGCAAAAATCTGTGGACAGCTTCGGGTGACGGTGATAAGGTAACAGTATACAAGGCTTCAAGCGAGCGCAGTGAAGCAAAGTTTGTGGCTGACACCATTCTTGAGGACATAAACAAGGGCAGAAAATACAATGACCATGCTATACTCTACCGAATGAACGCACAATCGAACGCTTTGGAGCAGACGTTCATACAAAGTGGAATACCATATAAAATAATAGGCGGTCTGAAATTCTATGACAGAAAGGAAATAAAGGATATCCTCGCTTATCTCTCTGTAATAAACAACCATTTTGACTTTCTCCGTCTGAGAAGAATAATCAACGAGCCGAAACGTGGTATCGGCGAAGCCACTGTAAACGCTCTTGAGCAGATAACCTCAGACCTTGGGGATTCACCTATCCACATCATGCAGGAAGCCGATATGCTTGCTCCCCTTGTGAAGCGTTCAAAACAGCTTATGCCTGTGGGCGATATGCTCTCAGAGCTTACTGAGCTTTCTGACACTCTGCCACTTGCGGAGCTTTTGGACAAGCTTCTTGATATGACAGGCTACAAGCGTCATCTTGAAATGCAGGGCGACGAGGGTCTTACACGTCTTGAAAACATCAACGAGCTTAAATCCACCATGTCAAGCTATGAGGAAAATGCTGACGAGCCGTCGCTGTCGGGATTTTTGGAGGAAATATCACTTTACACTGACGTTGACAATCTCGACTCTGACGCTGACTATGTTGTGCTTATGACAATGCACTCTGCAAAGGGTCTTGAGTTCCCCATAGTTTTCGTGGTAGGCATGGAGGACAACATCTTCCCGTCATCAAGAAGTCTTGAATCAGAAGCTGACACGGAAGAGGAACGCAGACTTGCCTATGTTGCGGTGACACGAGCAAAGGAAAAGCTTTATCTTACCCACGCAGAGGAACGTATGCTTTACGGTCGCACTGACAGAAACAGGATATCACGCTTTATAAAAGAGCTTCCTGCCGATTGCATAGAAAAGCAAGCCGAGGAAACAAAGGCTTCACCTTATCTCAACGGCTATGAAAAGCCTCACAGCATGAGCCTGCAACAGCAATTGGCTCAGCGAAAGGCTGATAAGAGCAATTTTTCTGTTAATACTGAAACTTTCGCACCAGGCGACAGAGTTTTGCACAAGATATTCGGTGAAGGCACTGTTTTAAGCTCAAAACCTATGGCTAACGATACTCTTGTTGAGATAGCATTCGATAATCGTGGCACAAAGAAGATAATGGCAAATTACACGAAGATAAAAAAGATATAAGATAGAAAGATCCGCAGGGCGAAACAAAACGCTCTGCGGATCTTTTGCAATATAAAAGCCGTACACCAAAAAATGTACGGCATATTTTATGTATCAGATAACATCGTCTTCCTGATTTGGAATATTAAGCTGTTTCTTTGGAACACGCTTGATAGGATCATAGACCCACTTCTTACAGCTATAATCAGCGTCTACCAGACCCTGCTTCTCACAAAGGACCTTATTTCCTTCTCTTGATCTGTTGCCGAAAAGGCAGTAAGAACATGACGGTGAAATTCTGTTACCAAAATAGCTCTTCTTTGCCATGATTTATACAACTCCTTTAAGATAAGTTAATCTTTTTTCATTTGTTATTAATTATATCATACTGTTTTAGAAAATGCTAGTCTTTTCTTTAAAGTTAGTAATAAAATCATCATAATCAAGCAAAATGAGGGAACAAAATTGTTCACTTTGACGAATTTAACATTATTTGTAACAGAAGTCAAAACTGAATCAGGAATAAAGAAAGGATAGATAAAACGGCATATGACAGCAGATAAAAAGGCTGATGTCAAACGTGAGATAAAAAACGGCACAAGGGAGAAATCCACGCCAAGTGCAGATATTTGTATAATCACACACAGACCACCGAAGGAGCAGACAGCGGCTATAAATGGCAGAAGATAAAATGGACTTCCCGAAAGCTCAGTGAGAGAGGTTATTTCAAGACAGCTTTTCACAAGCACAAGCTCGTTTTCTGACATTGAAAACGCATCTTTCAGAAAGCTGAACGCTCCGCAGTATTCAAGAGAGGACATAAACGCTCCGAAAAAGACTATCATAACGCAGATAACAAAAAGCGACTTTCCTGCTGAGATAACGCTGTCGGTGAACATTCTGCCGTCAAGTCTGAAAGTCGGCTTTGATGTTTTCTTATCCTCATTTATAGCTCTGCCGAGAACAAGTGCAGTGAGAAAATTTGCCGCTAGTATGGATACGAACACTGCAATGCCTGCTCCTGTACAACCAAACACTGCAAGACCCACTGTACCAGAATAAAAAGCAGGCCCTCCACAGCAGCAAAAGCAGGACATTATCTTTGCAGTACGCTGGGATATTATCTTTCTCTGACACAGATCCGAAAGAAGCTTTACTCCCACAGGATAGCCTGCGGTATTGCCAAGAAGAAATACAAAGAAAAGCTGAGGCGGTATGCCCATTATAAATCTCGATATAGGATAAAAAGGCATTGAAACGCAGTAGTAAAGCCCACTGAAACAAGTATCTGCGACAGCGCCATAAAAACAAACAGCGACGGGATTATGATATTCATACAGCGGTCAACGGCTTCGGAGATACCAAGCTTTACGCCCTCGCCCCCTGATATGGTGATAATGCAGAACCATATGACCACCCCCGCAAGTATATATACGCAAAGCTCCTTTGCAAGTCTTTTCAACATTTTTATTACCTCCCTACTTTTACTTTTTAAGTATATGTCAGTCTGTTTAATAATATAATTAAGCATAAGACAATGAACGGAGGACGCAAAAATGAAGAAGATACCATTTTTAAGCTTTTTCGGCATGACAAAAGAATTGACCGCACTAAGCTCATACATAAGCATAACTGATGACAGAGCCGCCGTTATCGAAAACTGCAAGCAGATAGTTGAGTGCAGCGAGATAATGGCAAAGGTGCTGACAGGCTCTTTTGAGATAGAGATATGGGGCAGCGGACTAACAATGTCAAATTTCTGCTCTGACAGCGTGGAGATAAGAGGAAAAATAGAGTCGGTCAAGCTTGTGTCAAGAAGTATCAGGGAGAGAGGATAATGATTTTCGGTTATATAGATTATGTTATCACAGGTGACAGCTTCACCAAGTTTTTCCGCAGGATAATGTCAAAAAAGCTTCCCGTTAGCAAAATGTGTGAAAAGAACGGAAAGCTCACTTTGCGTATGCCTGCGGAACACTGTAAGGCACTTGAAAGACTATGCAATGAACTTGGGCTTGAATACACCGCCACAAAACGTCACGGAAGCTTTGTTCTTGCAAAACGTTTTTTCGGAAGAGGAGGACTTGTCATAGGCACTGCGGCTGTCATGCTTTCGTGCTTCTATCTATCAAACGTGGTGGTGAGGTTTGACATACTCAGTGATGATGAAAATATCAGAAAAGGCGTTATGTCGGTGCTTAAAGAGGAGGGCGTTGAAACCGGCACTTATATCCCAAGTATTGATCTCATAGTCACAGAACGTGCGTTAAAGCAAAAAGTGGAGGGCATATCATGGGCAGGCATAACACGCAAGGGTGACACGCTGATAATCGACATTATCGAAACTGAAGGCGACACAAAGCGTGAGTCAAACCGCTATCCCTCAAATCTTGTTGCCTGCGAAAACGGAGTTATCGAAAAAATCGAGGTTTATGACGGACAGCTAAAGATACCTGTGGGAAGCGGTGTGACAAAGGGCGATATCGTTGTAGGCGGTGAGATCATCACATCAAAATCAAGCTGGATAGACGGCAAGGAAAACGTTGAAACAAAGACAAGCTATGCACGCTCAAAGGGTAAGATACTAGGCACTTTTGAGCGCACTGTCACATTCACACAGCCCTTTGAGGACAAGGCAGAAAAGACGACAGGCAAGAGAGATACAAAGCGTTTTTTCACTGTGTTTGACGCTGATATCCCTCTTTTTTTCTCAAAGCCTGAGGGTTACTGGAAAAATGAGCAGAGATATTCTCCTCTGTCGCTTTTCGGACTTGAAATGCCTTTTGGCATAACCACCTGCGAACTTGAAGAATATAAATTTTCACAAGACACCCTGACAGAACAGCAGGCACTTGACGCCGTTCATGAAAAGGCGTATTTATATGAGGAAAATTTTCTCTCAGACTATGAGATAAAAGACCGGCAAGTGGAGGATAATGTGACAGAAAACGGAGTAACCGCTACTGTAACATACACCCTATATGGCGAGCTTTGCAGAGAGGTGGAATTTTTTATTAAGAAATGATCAAAAAGTGTGAAAAGGTGCATAAAAAAGTGTTAAATCTTACTGAGATTGTTGCAATCAGAGGAAAAATGTGATATAATAACTTTGTATAATAGGTATATCAGAACAAAAAAAGAGGAAGTTGTGCTAATGGCGGAAAAACTTATCAGCGTGGACAGAATGGAAACTGTACTCAGCCTTTTCGGCAATTATGACGAGAATGTTAATCTTATCCAAAAAGAGTATAATGTTGTGATTCTCGGCAGAGGTGACGATATCAAGATAACAGGCGATGAGGAGAACGTATTTAACGCCTCGGAAGCTATAAATAGCCTTATTGCTCTTATCAACAAGGGCGAGGCTATCACTGAGCAGACTATAAGATATGTTTTCACACTTGTGCGTGAGGGCAAGCAGTATGAGATAAAGCATATGTCTGATGACGGCGTGTGCGTAACGGTGAGCGGAAAGCTCGTCAAGCCGAAAACTCTCGGTCAGAAAAGATATGTTGAAGCAATAAGGAAAAAGACTATCGTCATGGGCGTTGGTCCTGCGGGAACGGGCAAGACTTATCTTGCGGTGGCAATGGCGGTAAAGGCTTTCAAGGCGCACGAGGTGGAGAAGATAATCCTCACACGTCCTGCGGTTGAAGCAGGAGAAAAGCTGGGCTTTCTTCCGGGCGACCTGCAATGTAAGGTAGACCCATATCTCAGACCGCTTTATGACGCACTTTTTGAAATGCTCGGTCCTGACACTTTCGCTAAACAGCAGGAGCGTGGCTGTATCGAAGTCGCTCCGCTGGCATACATGAGAGGACGTACTCTTGACGATTCTTTCATTATCCTTGATGAAGCGCAGAACACCACTCACGAGCAGATGAAGATGTTCCTCACACGTCTTGGATTCAACTCAAAGATAGTCATAACAGGCGATATAACGCAGATAGACCTGCCTGACCAGAGAAAGTCAGGACTTATTCAGGCAATGAACGTACTCAAAGGCATTGACGATATATCGATAAACAGATTTACCGACAAGGACGTTGTCCGTCACAAGCTTGTGCAGGACATAATCCTTGCTTATGAAAAATATAACAAAAAAGGAATGTGAAAAAGTAATGGGCAAGGTAAAAGTAATGATAACCAACAACCAGACAGAGGTAAAGATACCAGTTGGCATAAGGCTTCTTGTAAGACGCTGTTGCCATGCTGTGTTGGAATATGAGGGTCACAATGACGATTTTGAAGTTTCTGTATCTTTTGTGAATGACGAGCAGATACATGAGCTTAACAAGGAGCATAGAAACATAGACCGCTCAACAGACGTGCTGAGCTTTCCTCTTGGCGAGAACGGTGATTTTGACATGAACCACGAAACAGGTGCTTTCCTGCTGGGAGATATAGTCATAAGCCTTGAAACTGCTTACCGTCAGGCTGAGATATATGGTCACTCTCTTGAAAGAGAGATAGGCTTTTTGACAGTACATTCAATGCTTCATCTCCTTGGCTATGACCATGAAGAAAGCAATCTTCAGGAGAGGATAATGCGTGAAAAGGAAGAAGCTATACTTGGCAATCTGGGCATATCCCGTGACGCCACTTTCTTAGGCGAGCATGAACACAGGTAAAACAGGGATAGGACGTTTCTTCAAGGGCTTTGTTTATGCCTTTGAGGGCGTTGTGAGCTGTATAAAAACAGAGCGCAATATGCGTTTTCACGTTGGCGTTGCAGTGCTTGTGATACTGCTTATGCGATTTTACGGGCTTAGCGCCGCCGAAACTGCCGCAGTTTATATCTGCATAGGGCTTGTTATTTCACTAGAGCTTGTGAACACGGCTGTTGAAGCCGCTGTGGATATGGCGTGTAAAGATAAAAACCCCCTTGCTAAAAAGGCTAAAGACTGTGCGGCAGGGGCTGTTCTCATTGCGGCGATAGCTTCTGTGGCTGTGGGAATAAGGATATTCTGGGACTATTATGCTTTTATGGCGATAGCCTCTTATTTTGCAAGAAACATATGGCTAGGGATAGCTTTAGCCGCAGGTGTGATACTGTGGCTCATATGGGTGTTCAAAACGCCTGCTGACAAAGATAAAAAATGATAAGGAAAAATATATATGAACAAGAAAAATGCAAATTCAAAAAATGCGTTCGTCACCATTGTTGGACGTGCGAACGCAGGCAAATCCTCATTGCTAAACGCACTTGTGGGCGAAAAGATAGCCGCAGTGAGCGACAAGCCGCAGACAACAAGAACAAAGATAACAGGCGTTCTCACAAAGGGAGAAACGCAGTTCGTTTTCATGGACACACCTGGTATGCACAAGGCTAAAAACAAGCTTTCCGAGCATATGCTCAACGCTGTGAACGAGTCTGTTGCAGGGGTTGACCTTATTATCCTTATGGCTGACTGCACAAAGAAAATATCCGAAAACGAGCGTGAGCTTGTAAAGGGCTTCAAGACAGGCAAGACTAAGGTGATACTTGTGCTGAACAAGATAGATCTTCTTGAAAACAAAGAGGATCTTATCGCAGTGATAGCAGAGTATTCAAAGCTTTTTGATTTTATAGATATCGTACCAGTGAGCGTTCTTGAAAAGGACGGCCTCGATATTATTATGGAAGATCTTGAAAAGAATGCTGTGGAGGGTCCGCACTACTTCCCTGACGATAAATTCACAGACCAGCCTGAAAAGGTCATAATGGCTGAGATAATAAGAGAAAAGGCACTCAATAACCTTAATGACGAAGTTCCTCACGGCATAGCTGTGACTATCGAACATCTTAACGAGCGTGAAAATAGAAACGGTGAAGCTATACTTGACGTTACCGCCACTATTTACTGCGAGAGAGAGTCACACAAGGGTATCCTTATTGGAAAAGGCGGCTCTATGCTTAGAAAGATAGGTCAGGAAGCAAGAGCTGACCTTGAAGATTTCTTCCAGATAAAAGTAAATCTCCAGTGCTGGGTCAAGGTAAAAGAGGGCTGGAGAAACCGTGAGGGCATGATAAAGAATTTCGGTTTGGAATAAAGGCAACATATTTTTCCGCTTATAATGACCGCCAAAAAAGCTGATAATATCAGTAAGGCGGTGAATATCATGACTTTATGGGACAAGTTCTTTGAAAGCGGCAGGATAGAGGATTATCTCACATATGCCGCACACAGAAAAGAGGATACTGACAATGCTGACCTTTATGGGACTGATACTGAGGGAAAATGACAGGGGCGAAACAAGCAAATCCGTCACTGTCCTCACAGCAGAGCGTGGAGTCATAGATATATTTGTTCGTGGTGGCAGGAAAAGCACGAAAAATGCGTCATCAACGCAGCTTTTTGCATACTCTAAGCTGTGCGTTGAGGAAAAGAAGAACGCTAAAGACCAATCAATGTTTTTTCTCAATAGCAGTGAATCAGAGAAGCTTTTTTACAACATCAGGCTCGACCCTAAAAAAACGGCTCTTGCCTCTTACTTTTCTGAGCTTCTCATGTATATACGAACAGAGGAAAGCGGCTGTGACGAGATAATGCGGCTGACGCTGAACACACTTTATTTTCTCGATAAGGGCGACAGGGATAACGAACTTCTCAAATCTATATTTGAGTTTCGTCTGCTGTGCGAAGCAGGATTAAGACCTGCGCTTCTTGGCTGTTCGGTTTGCATGGCGTATGAAGCTGACATTATGCACTTCAATCTGTCAACAGGTGTCTTGGAGTGTGACAAATGCTGTTACAATCCTGACAGCATTTACGATATTGAATTAGACAGGACTATGCTATACATAGTCCGATTTATTGCACTGACGGAATATGAGCGGCTTTTTGCTTTCAAGATAAGCGAAAGATATCAGAAAAAGCTGACGGCTTTTACAGAGCGGTTTGTGAGATATAATCTGAAAGGCAAGTTTCCGTCGCTTGATTTTTACAGACTTTTGTAGGCATTGCGTAGCTTTGCCTATTGTCATATTTTGAGGTATATATAATGGACGAAAGATTTTATGATTCGCTGGAGCTGAACAAAATTCTTGAAATGCTTTCAAAAGAATGCTCCAACGAAAAAACGAAAAAAATGGCTTTGGGGATAAAGCCTTGTTCTGATCTTTACACGGTCAAGAAAGAAACAGGCAAGACCGCCGAAGCCCTTGAACTCAGCGTGAGATACGGCACGCCGAATTTTTACAACATAAATGACGTATCAACTTACATCAAAAGAGCCGAAGCAGGCGGTGTGCTTTCTCTTGGAGAGCTTATCCAGATAAGACGCTTGCTTGCGCAGACCTATGAGCTTCACCACTGGTATGAGCAGTGTGAGAACAAGGACACTTCCCTTTCATATCTCTTTGAAATGCTCTATCCAAACAAATATCTGCAGCAGCGACTTGAAACGGCTATCATAGATGAAACAAAGCTTTCTGACGACGCAAGTGCAGAGCTGAGAAGCATAAGACAGAAGATAACACGTTCAGGGCTTAAGATAAGAGAGACCCTTGACAAGATGATAAAATCTCCAAGCACGCAGAAATATTTGCAGGAGAGCATTGTTACAATGCGTGACGGACGTTTCGTTCTTCCGGTAAAGACTGAGTTCAAGGGCAATGTCAGCGGTCTTGTTCATGACACTTCCGCAACAGGCTCAACGCTTTTTATCGAGCCTATGTCAGTTGTGGAGGCAAACAATGATATCAGAATTTTGCAGGGACAGGAACAGGACGAGATACACAGGATAATCGCTGAATTTTCTATGGAATGTGCCGAAATGAAAGACCAGCTCATTTCAAACTACAATGCTGTAACAGAGCTTAACCTTTATTTTGCAAAGGCAAACCTCGGTGCAAAAATGAGAGCAATGCTCCCTGAGATATCCAATGACGGTGTTATTGTGCTGAATAAGGCACGTCACCCTCTTATCGACCCCAAAAAGGTCGTGCCTATAAACTTTTCTATTGGCACTGACTATCACTCCCTGATAATAACAGGTCCTAACACGGGCGGTAAGACAGTTGTGCTTAAAACTGTGGGTCTGCTCACGCTTATGACAATGTGTGGTCTGCTCATTCCTGCGTCAGACGGAAGCAGGATATCTGTATACAAAAACGTGCTCGTTGATATCGGCGACCAGCAGTCTATAGAAAACAATCTGTCTACATTCTCTTCTCACATAAGCAGAGTAAAGACCATACTTGACGAAGCGGACAGCGAAAGCCTTGTGCTCCTTGACGAACTTGGTTCAGGCACTGACCCTGTGGAGGGTGCTGCACTGGCGGTGGCTATAATTGAACGCATAAGGATATTCGGTGCGACGCTAGTTACAACTACTCACTATCAGGAGCTTAAAATGTACGCTATCGACACTCCTGACGTTGAGAACGCTTCATGCGAGTTTGACGTGCAGACTTTGCACCCGACATACAGGCTTATCATAGGCTCGCCCGGTAAGTCCAACGCTTTTGCTATCTCTGAAAGTCTTGGTATCGACAAGGATATAATCAAGTACGCTGAGTCGCTTATTTCTGAGGATAACAGAAAGTTTGAAACTATCATAGACAATCTTGAACGCACAAGAATGCAGCTTGAAGAAAACAACAGGCTTGCGGAGAAATACCGTGCCGAAAGCGAAGCTCTCAGAAAAGAGCTTGCAGAGCAGAAAGAAAAATTCTACGATCAGAAAGAAGCCGAGCTTGAAAAGGCAAGACGTGAGGCTCAGCAGATCGTAAATCGTGTTCAGCGTGAATCGCAGGCACTTGTTGACGAACTTGACAAGCTGAGAAAAGAGAAAGAAAATCCGAACTTCACTCAGAAAGCCATTGATGCAAGGCACAAGCAGAAGTCCACAATGAACAAGCTTTACAGCGAGGCTAACCCTGTTTCTGAAAGCAGGAACGAGGGATATGTGCTGCCAAGGCCGCTGAAAAAGGGTGACAGCGTG
Organism: Ruminococcus sp. AM31-15AC; assembly: GCF_003462045.1. Lineage (NCBI taxonomy): Bacteria > Bacillati > Bacillota > Clostridia > Eubacteriales > Oscillospiraceae > Ruminococcus > Ruminococcus sp. AM31-15AC. The sequence continues at coordinate 26,498 of NZ_QTYG01000031.1, forward strand.
CTTATCGTTGACATAAATAAAAGGGGTATCATTATAACGCCCCCTGACAACAGCGGAATGTGCTTCATTCAGGCAGGCATAATGAAAACCAAGATAGATGTAAAGAAGCTTCAGCTTATTGAAAAACAACAGCCGCAGAAACAGTCCAAAAAGCCTGTGAAAAAAGGCGGAGTATCCAAAAGCGGCATTGAGAGCCGTATGACACGAAAGGTATCCACCGAACTTGATATCAGGGGCTATGCCGCTGACGAAGGCGTTCATGAAATGGAGCAGTTTATTTCTGACGCTATCATGTCAGGGGTGACGATGCTCACCATAATCCACGGCAGAGGCACTGGTATTCTCCGTGACGCCATAAGGCGTGCGCTTAAACACCACCCGTCTGTAAAATCATTCAGAAAAGGCGTTTACGGAGAGGGCGAGGACGGCGTAACTATCGTTGAATTAAAGTAAAATAATCACATATCACCGCATTTTGGTATATAATAAGCCAAAGGCGGTGATTTTTTTGAGCGTCCACAAGCGTTCTTTCAAGAACAGAATTTCATACATAATTCTTGCTGTCGTTATTATTCTTGCACTGCTCACGACGGTGTTTTTTGCACAGCTTTCAAGGCACATCAGCGAAATAAGCGAGTTTGAAAGCAAGCAGGCGGCACTTGACGTGATAAATGCGGCCATAAACAGAGAGCTTGAAAAACTGCCCCAGAGCAGTTATATAAAAATATCTGAAACTGACGGCAGGATAACCTCCATAAACAGCGACACGAACGCTGTGAACAGGCTTCAAAGCAGTGTTTCAAGGGCTGTGAACGAAAGCCTTTCACAGCTCGAGGGTACAAAACTCAGCGTACCCATCGGCACACTTTCGGGAATAAATATCCTCACAGGCAGAGGTTTTGACATACCACTGCGGCTTCATCAGATAGGTGCGGCAAAGACCGAGCTTAAAAGCGATTTAACGGAAGCTGGGATAAATCAGACAAAATACAGCCTCTATCTCACTGTGACCATAGAAATGACAGCCATTCTTCCTGCACACTCTACTGATATCGTGGTGAGCTATGACTATCCCGTAAGCGAAACTGTTATCGTAGGGGAGATACCTGATATGTACTTAGGCAAGGGAAAAGGCTGATTTTTTCGCAGTTTATAGAAAAAAGGCTTGTATTTCACCAGCAATTATGGTATAATATAAAGGGCAATACCGCATAAGGCACGCCTAACGGCTTTGCACGCAATCTGCTTGCAGATTGCGTACAATCCTTATGTGGTATTGCCCTGCGTATGATATGCCGTAAAAAGCTGGCAGAAATGGAGTTGTGTTATTTTGAACGAACAGGAAGCTAAAAAACGTATAGACGAGCTTGTGAAGCTTTTGAATTATCACTCTCAGCTTTACTATGTTGAGGACAGGAACGAGATCACAGACTATGAATACGATATGCTCCAGCAGGAACTAAAGGGTCTTGAGGAGCAGTTTCCGCAGTTTATCAGAAGCGACTCCCCTACTCAACGTGTAGGCGGCAAGGCGATATCAATATTTGAGAAAGTCACACACCGTGTGCAAATGGGTTCTTTGCAGGACGTTTTTTCCTTTGAACAGGTGAGAAGCTTTATTGAGACAGTTCAGCAGGCTGTGGATAAACCGCAATTCGTTGTTGAGCCTAAAATAGACGGACTTTCGGTATCCCTTGAATATCATAACGGTGAGCTTGCCATAGGTTCGACCCGTGGTGACGGCTTTGTAGGCGAGGACGTTACTTCTAATCTGAAAACTGTAAAGTCCATCCCTATAAAAATAAACGAGGAACTACCTTTGATAGAAGTCAGAGGTGAAACATATATGCCGAGAAATGTTTTTCTGAAGCTTGTTAAAGAGCAGGAGGATAATGACGAGCAGCCTTTCAAAAACCCTAGAAACGCCGCCGCAGGTTCTCTTAGACAGAAAGACCCTAAGATAGCGGCAAAAAGAAAGCTTGACATCTTTGTGTTCAATGTTCAGCAGATAGAGGGCAAGGAGCTTACTTCCCACAAGGAGTCTCTTGACTATCTGAAAACACTGGGATTCAAGACTATCCCTGATTACAAGCGTGTGTCTACCGCTGATGAGGTCATAGGCTGCATAAAGGCTATCGGAGAAAAGCGTTTTGACCTGCCATTCGATATTGACGGCGTTGTTATAAAGGTCGATGATTTCAGGCAGCGTGAGATACTTGGTGCAACTGCAAAAGTGCCAAAGTGGGCTGTGGCTTACAAGTTTCCGCCCGAGGAAAAGACCTCAAAGCTCCTTGATATCGAGCTTAACGTGGGCAGAACAGGTGCTATAACACCTGTGGCTGTGTTTGAGCCTGTTTTTCTTGCAGGCACGAGCGTTTCAAGAGCGACCCTGCACAATCAGGATTTTATAAGAGAGAAAAACATTTCCGTTGGGGATATCATCAAGGTCCGCAAGGCTGGAGATATAATCCCTGAGGTGCTGGGTTCTGTGGAAAAGCACGGCGACGGTGTTTTCACGCTCCCTGAGTGCTGTCCTGTATGCGGAACAAAGCTTGTGAAGTCCGAGGAAGAAGCGGCGGTAAGGTGTCCGAACGTTGAATGTCCTGCGCAGATATTCAGAAGCATCGTTCACTTTGCTTCAAAAGGCGCAATGAACATTGACGGTCTTGGTCCGCAGATAGTTCACACCCTTCTTGACAATAAGCTTATCACCTCTGTGGCTGACCTTTACACCCTGAGTGAAAACAAGCTTTTACAGCTTGACAACTTCAAGGAAAAATCAGTGAACAATCTTCTCGGTGCTATAGAAAAGTCAAAGTCCAATTCTTTGGACAGATTGGTGTTTGGTCTGGGCATAAGAAATATCGGACAGGCTTCTGCGAAGCTTCTGTGCGACAAGTTCGGCGACCTTGACAACATCATGAACGCCTCCGCAGAGCAGATATCCGAGATAGACGGCTTTGGCGGCGTAATGGCGCAAAGCGTTTACAACGCTTTCCATGAAGAGCATATGATAGAGCTTATCCAAAGGCTCAAAGAATGTGGGATAAACACAAAGTATGAGAAGATACAGATAGACGACCGCTTTGCAGGAAAGACTTTTGTTCTCACAGGCACTTTGCCGACACTTAAAAGAAGCGAAGCAAAAGCACTCATTGAGAAATACGGCGGCAAGGCAAGTGGCTCGGTGTCCAAAAAAACGGACTATGTTCTTGCAGGTGAGGAAGCAGGAAGCAAGCTTGACAAAGCTCAGCAGCTCGGTATCGAAATAATCACCGAAGAACAGTTCAAGGATATGATAAAATAAGATAATATCTTTTTATATAAATAAAACAGGAGGAATGTAAAATGAACATTGACATTAAACACATTGCCAAGCTGGCAAGACTTCGCATCGAAGACGATCAGCTTGATAAGTTTGAGTCAGAAATGGAAAACATCGTGGGAATGGTTGAAAAGCTCCCCGACATTCAGGACGAAATGACCCTTGACCCTGACAACCCGATGATACTCAGAAAAGACGTGGCTGTTCAGGATAAATTCACAAGACAGGAGCTTATGCAGAATGCTCCTCAGGTAAAGGCAGGCTGTCTTGTCGTGCCTAAAACAGTAGAGTAAGGAGTGTTATAATTGGAACTTTTTGAAAGAAATGCCTGCGACTTGTCAGAAATGATAAAGAACAAGGAAATAAGCTCCGCAGAGCTTACAAAGTCTGTTTTTGACAGAATAAAAGCAGTTGAGGGCAAGGTAGATGCTTATCTGACACTTGACGAAGAAAACGCTATGAAAAAAGCCGCTGAGATAGATGAAAAGCTTGCAAAGGGCGAGGAGCTTTCACCTTTGGCTGGTATACCTGTTGGTATCAAGGACAATATCTCAACAAAGGGTCTGAGAACAACTTGTGCGTCAAAAATGCTTGGTAACTATGTTCCGCCTTTCAATGCAACTGTAATGAACAAGCTTGACGATATCGTTGTAACAGGCAAGCTCAACATGGACGAGTTCGCTATGGGTTCATCAACCGAGAACTCACATTTTAAGCCAACAAAGAACCCATTTGATACAGAGAGGATACCTGGCGGTTCATCAGGCGGATCTGCTGCCGCTGTTGCAGCAAGAGAGGCTATCGTTACCCTTGGTTCTGACACAGGCGGATCTATCAGACAGCCAGCTTCATACTGCGGCGTTGTAGGTCTGAAGCCTACATACGGCAGCGTTTCAAGATATGGTCTTGTTGCTTTCGCTTCATCACTGGATCAGATCGGACCTCTCGGCAAATGCGTAAAGGACGTTGCTATGGTACAGTCCGCTATCGTTGGTCATGACAAGTATGACGCTACTTCTTCCTATAGAGAGTATCCTGATTTCGCGGCTGACCTTAAAGCTGACGTAAAGGGTCTGAGGATCGGTATACCAAAAGAGTATTTCGGCGAGGGTATCGACCCATTCGTTAAGCAGTCTGTAATGAACGCTGTGAAAGAGCTTGAAAAGCAGGGCGCAACTGTAAAGGAGATTTCTCTGCCTTCTACAGATTATGCACTTTCATCATACTACATCATTTCTTCTGCAGAAGCTTCTTCAAACCTTGCAAGATTTGACGGTGTAAGATACGGCTTCAGAGCCGAAGAATATGACGGACTTGTTGATATGTACGAGAGAACACGTTCAGAGGGCTTCGGCGACGAAGTAAAGAGAAGAATAATGCTCGGCACATTCGTGCTTTCATCAGGTTTCTATGACGCTTACTACAAGAAAGCAAAGCTCGTTCAGAAGAGAATAATGCAGGAGTTCGCATCTCAGTTCGCTGACGTTGATGTTATCGCTACTCCTACAGTTCCGTCAACAGCATTCAAGATCGGTGAAAACACTGACGATCCCCTTAAAATGTACGCAAACGATGTCTGCACTGTTACAGTGAACATTGCAGGTCTGCCTGCAATAAGCATTCCTTGTGCATATGACGACAAGGGTCTGCCTGTTGGTATGCAGCTTATCGGCGGAAAGTTTACAGAGCAGCGTCTGCTTAACACAGCTTATGCTTATGAGCAGCTTGTTGGCGGATTCAAAATGCCTGAGCTTTAAGGAAAGGGGTCACAAAAATGGTAAAAGGCTACGAAGTTGTAATCGGTCTTGAAACTCATGCTGAGCTAAATACCGAGTCTAAAATATACTGCGACTGCAAGAACCAGTTCGGTCTTGAAGTCAATTCACAGGTTTGCCCTATCTGCATGGGTATGCCTGGCACACTGCCTACTCTTAACGAAAAGGTAGTTGATTATGCAATAAGAATGGGTCACGCACTCAACTGCGAGATAAACCGTGTCTGCAAGCAGGACAGAAAGAACTATTTCTACCCTGACCTGCCAAAGGCTTATCAGATATCACAGGCAGAAGTTCCTCTCTGCGGTAAGGGTTATGTTGATATCCTTGTTGACGGCGAGGAAAGAAGAATAGGTATCACAAGAATACACATCGAGGAGGACGCAGGTAAGCTTCTTCACTCAGACAAGTTCCATGGTGTATCACTTGTTGACCTTAACCGCTGCGGTGTTCCGCTTATCGAGATAGTTTCTGAGCCTGATATGCGTTCCTCTCAGGAAGCAAAGGTTTATCTTGAAACACTGAAATCTATCCTACAGTATCTTGGCATATGCGACTGTAAGATGCAGGAAGGCTCTATCAGATGTGATGTAAACGTATCTGTTCACAAGCCTGGCGAGCCATTCGGCACACGTTCTGAGATGAAGAACGTAAACAGCTTCTCTGCCGCTGTAAGAGGTATCGACTACGAGGTAGAAAGACAAATAGCTGTTCTTGAAGCAGGCGGAAAGGTCGAGCAGGAAACTCGCCGTTGGGACGACGAAAAGGGAATGAGCATTCCAATGCGTTCAAAGGAGGACGCTCAGGATTATCGTTACTTCCCTGAGCCTGACCTGCTCACTATCGTTGTTGAGCAGGAGCGTGTTGACGAGCTTAAAAAGAGTATCCCAGAGCTTCCAAACGTAAAGATACTCAGATATGTAAAGAAGTTCGGTCTGAACATAAAGGACGCAACGTTTATAGCAGAGTCTGTTTCCCTTGCAAAGCTTTTTGACGATTGCATGGCAAAGGACAAGTTCCCTGCAAAGTGCTATACAACATGGATACTTGGCGACCTTGTTAAGTACATGAACGCAACAGGCAAAACTCTCGAAGATACAAAGCTCACTGCTGACAATCTTACTGACCTCGTCGCTGCTATTGAGGCAAAGACCATTTCCAACGCTGGCGGAAAGAAAGTCTTTGCAGTTCTTCTCGAGGAGGACAAAAAGATAAGCGACATTATCGAGGAGCAGGGTCTTGCACAGGTCTCTGATGACAGCGCACTTGAAAAGATCGCTGACGAAGTTCTTGCCGCAAACGAAAAGTCTGTAAATGACTACAAGGGTGGAAAGACAAATGCTCTGGGCTATCTGGTAGGTCAGTGCATGAAGGCTTCAAAGGGCAAGGCTAACCCAGGAAAGATGAAAGAGATAATTCTTGCAAAGCTTGGCTGAGCACAGAAAAATCTGATATAACGAAAGAGGATCGCATTTGCGGTCCTCTTTTTTGTACTCATATAAGTTTTCCGTAACAAAACTCGCCATCTGACGAGGTTATCTCTATCTTTAAAAGCTGCCGACGTAAAGAAACGTCCTCGCTGTCCCTTGGAATCTTCACGGTAACATAATTCGGTGCATGACCCTGATGCCACTGAGAGCTTGTTTCCTTTTCAAACAAAACCTCCTGCACTGTGCCAACAAGGCTTTTGAGATACAAAGCCTTCGTTTCGTTGCACACATCTGCCATTTGAGCCGCACGACTGTGCTTGGTCTTGCGATCGAGCTGACCTTTCATTTTGTCGGCAACAGTGGTAGGTCTGCGTGAATACGGGAAAATATGCGTTTCTGCAAAAGATATCTTCTTTGCAAATGCCAGCGACTTTTCAAATTCCTCGTCAGTTTCCTGTGGAAAGCCCACCATTATGTCGGTGGTTATAGCGCAGTTTGGAAAATGCCTGCGAAGCTTCTCGCAAAGCTCGGCATACTCCGCTGTATCATAATGGCGGTTCATGCGCTTCAAAGTTTCGTCACAGCCGCTTTGCAGGGAAAGATGAAAATGCGGACAGAGTTTTTCAAGCTTTGACATTCGCAGGATATCTTCATCTGAAATAAGCTCAGGCTCAACAGAGCCGATACGCACTCTGTAATCGCCATCACAGCCGCAGGCGGCTTCAACAGCGTCAATGAGCCGCGTGCCGTTTTTGAAGTCTCTGCCGTAACAGCAAAGATTTATGCCCGTGAGGATTATCTCCTTGTGACCTGAGTCAACGAGCTGCTGAACTTCGGGAGCGATATCCTCCAAAGGTTTTGAGCAGATGTGTCCTCTCGCAGTGGGGATAATACAGTAGGTGCAATACTGATCACAGCCGTCTTGAATTTTGATATACGCACGAGTTTTTTTGTCAGCACCTGAGTTTGTCATTTTCTCAAAAGCCTCTCCCCTCTCACGAGGAACTATCCTGATAATACGCTCGCCACTTGTGATATACCTTTTTATAAGGGCAGGTATCTCCTTTTTTGCACCTGTGCCAACTATGATACCGCACTCGTCAAGAGCAGAAGCTTCCTTTTCAAAAGCCTGCGGAAAACAGCCTGCCAAAACTATCAGACACTCAGGATTAGCTTTTTTTATCTTGTGAATAAGCTGTCGGCATTTTGAGTCCGACTGAGCGGTAACAGTGCAGGTATTTACAACACAGACCTCTGCATCAGCATAATCTTCAGTGACCTCATACCCCTCGGACAGCATTGCTTCCTTTATATTCTCTGTTTCATATTGGTTTACCTTGCAGCCGAATGTATAGAAAAAGGCTTTCATATTTGATTTCCTTTCAGTAGCCAAATGTTTATAATGCACAATAAATCACAATAACATATGTGCATATTGCATAAATCTAAACTTTGATTTTTATCACTCTTGACTATTGTACCATATTTTAATTTTTTTTGCAAATATCCATTGACAAATCAGAAAAATCGTTTATAATATAAATTGTAGAGAAAAGATCTACAGAATTTATGTGGGAATCAAGATCGGATATACCGATCATTCTGAAGGAGGAATATTTATGACAAAGGTAAAAATCATGCTCGATTCCATTGCAGCGGTTAAAAAGTTTGTAAGCGTAGTTTCTATGTACGACTTTGATGTGGATCTTGCGTCAGGAAGATATGCAGTTGACGCTAAGTCAATTATGGGTATTTTCAGCCTTGACCTTTCAAATCCTATCCAGCTCGTAGCACACACAGACGACGCTACTAAATTCCTTGACGAGATCAAAGAATTTATTGTTGACTAAACTTTGATATCACGAAAGCACTGAGTTTTAAAAGCTCAGTGCTTTTTTTGTTGCAAAATTTAAACGATTTCGCATTTTTGCAAAATCTCATCATATAGTTTAATATATTTACGAATATACACTTTCTACTTTTGTTGTATTTTCATTCAAAGTGCATATAAAACGTTTGAGATTTTCGTAACAAGAAAACTTTTAGCTGATTTTGTTATAGCTTTAATATATTTACGAATATACACTTTCTACTTTTGTTGTATTTTCATTCAAAGTGCATATAAAACGTTTGAGATTTTCGTAACAAGAAAACTTTTAGCTGATTTTGTT
>NZ_QTYG01000032.1:0-32810 GCF_003462045.1 Ruminococcus sp. AM31-15AC
ATACGCAGATAACGCAGGACTTATGCTTGGGTATCTGAATTACAACCCTACGGACAAAATGTTCGGTTTCGATTACGATACGCTAGTTTACACGGAGCAAGGCGGTCTTGATACTATGCCGGACGTCGCAGGAATAGGACTGTTTGACGGAAGTCAGCACGGGATATATGTCGGCAACGGCGAAGTCGTCTACAGTTCAGAAACTCTTGGATATGTCACTAAAGAGCCTGTTTCAAATGGCAGCTGGACAAGCTGGTGCACCTATGAGGGAGTGGATTATCCGCAGGAGGTTCTAAACGCCATTAATGAAATCAATAATGTGACGGAAGAAAATACAGAAGAATCAAATGAAGAAACGGAGTGATGTTAAATGAAAATATATTTAAAAGACGGCAATTACACTTTAGCAAAGGACTTCCCAATGAGTGTATTTGAAATACGTGATACGCTTGACAGGCTGAGAAAGTTTCAGAGCCGCGAGGTTTTGTTCAGACTGTCCGAATTTGGAAACACAGAGCTGCCGCAAAGCCTGTGTGGTAAAGAATTTTCAGCGGATATTTACAAGCTTAACCTGTTCGCCGAAAGGTATGAAAAGCTGGAATATCCGGAGGCAGAGGCGTTTAAAAGTCTGCTGAAAGCCAATCCCGAAAGCAGCTTTGACGATATGCTTTTGATGACATACGGTCTGGATTCTGTTCCTGCTTTCCCTTGCGAAGATTATCACGAACTCGGCGAAATGGCAATTGAGAACGATATGCTGTGTGAATTGGAGGACTGTTCCGATGAGATGTTGGAACTGCTCGACCGTGAGCATATCGGACAAATTATGTGCGAGCGTGACGGCGGTATGTTTGCGGACAGCTATTACTGTGTACCGTCCTGCTATGAGAGACCGGATATGAATATTGAGATCGGCGAGCCGGATAAGTGCTTTTTCCGTCTGCTGATCGCGCCTGCGCCGGCAAATGATGAATCCACCGAGCAGTTTGCCCAATGGCTGTCCCTGCCTTGCGATAAAGAAAATCTGAACGACATTGCAAAAGACCTTTGCATAGGCAGAGTTCAGGACATGGTCTATTATGATTTTCAGTCGGCTATTCCTTCGATCACAGAGGAATCGTTTGGCGATATGCGCAGAATTGACGAACTGAATGTTCTTGCTCAAAGGCTGTCAGAACTTTCAAATCACGATTTTATAAAGCTGAAAGCGGTCACAGAGAGCGAGGAAATATGTGATATTTCCGATACTATGGACTGCATTGAACATCTGTCGGAGTACGAATTTGATATGTTTGTTTCCGATGAAAGCGAGTTCGGCAAGGCTTATCTGACGAAAAATCTTGCTACAAACTTTGATAATTCTGTTCTGGAAGATATAGACTTGCACGACTTTGGTCAAAGTGTTCTGGGACGCAAGGAGGGCGAGATCACTTCCTACGGAGCGATCTCAGGCAGGGGTCAGGAACTGTATTCTGCTATTACTGTTAAGTCGGAACAGCAGCTTACAGAAGATATCAGCGAAGAATTTTCTGATGAAGAACTTGAAGAAGATGAGTCGGGGGATTTTGAGATGGGAGGAATGTTGCTTTGAAGAAGTCAATTTCAATATCGGTCAATGAGGAAAAGCTGTCTGCAATAGAAATGTATCTGGAGCAGAAAAACACAACTCTTGCGGCGGAACTTGAAAAGTATGCGGATCAGCTTTACGGCAAGGTCGTTCCGCAGAATGTGAGAGATTTTATTGATATGATGTCGGACAGAAAGCCTGCGAGAAAGCAGAAGATCACTGCTCCTGCCGAATCGGGGAAACGATCCGAGCAGTAATTCGCCACGGTTCGCACCGTGTGCCCTCGTGTGGCGTTTTCACGGCATGGGTGGGATAACTTTACCCTAAAGGCAGCTGGGGCGAATTTGGGGCGTTTTGTTGCAAAGCTTGAGAATGGCAGGGATCAGATGATTTCGGGTGGGTTTGAGGGGAATTTAATATATTGCTGGTTAAAGTTTTGGCGTCAAAGCCGCCAAAACATTTACATCGGACGAGCAAAGCTCGCCGATTTTGCGAGGTTTTACAAGCCTTGATAAAATGGAGTCAAAAAAGGAGGTTTGCGAAAATCATGGAGTCAAAAGTGCAAAAGGCAAAGAAAAATGCCGATATTGCAGAAGAAAACGATGGTGTCACAGCAGAAAAAATCAAGTTTCCATTGTATGTTTTTCCTGAAACAATGAAAACGGTTGATATTTTATACAAGTCGGATAACTGCTCGTCACGCACGGAGTTTATGGAAAAGGCAATCAGATTTTACTGCGGTTATCTTTTGCAGAACAAACCGGAGCTTGTGGATTATCTTGCTCCGCAGATAGCAACGCTTACAGAGGGAATAGTGAAAGGCACGGAACAGAGGTTGTCCCGTGCTTTGTTTAAGGTTGCTGTTGAGCTTGGAGCAATATCACATATGCTTGCGGCTGTGCATGACATTGACGATGATACGATGATCAAGCTTCGTGCTATGTGTACGGATGAAGTTAAGCGGATCAATGGTATCATTAATTTTGAAAAGGCTGTGAGGTATCAGAGGTCAGAGTAAGAGAAAGCCGTATCGGTGCGATACGGCTGGTACATAGTTTTATCATTTCAATCCAACTGTTTTTTTATCATGTATTTATCCAACTCTGACGTTTCACCCCTGAAAATAAACCATTCAGGAAATCCATCCAATTTGAATCGTATAAATTCATCGACAGTGTGATAAATCTCATCCTTTTCGGGATCGTAATAAGAACTTCTGTTGGCGTAAATCGTAATGCCTGTAAAGTCTTTCTCTGAGTCCATCGGACATTTACATGGAGCATCGTTGTTAGTTGTGATAATATGCTCCTCGGGTCCCTCTTCTGATGGTGATAAATAGAATTCTCCACAGGCAGATAAATTATGCTCCACCGAAAACTGAATCTCATTATTCATATAATCTGCCAGGACTTCTCTATTTATCCTGTAGATAGGTCCTCTCAGAAAGCTTTTTATTCTTGATAACAAGCCCATAACATCCTCCTTGGATTCTTGATATATTATAACACAGTGCGTTTTTACCAACATTACTTAAATTATACCACATCACCGAATAAAAAACAATCCCCAGAAAGGAAGTGATCGCATGCCTCAATCCCAAATAATCGTCACAAGCCGCTACCTGAAAAGCGGTACACAGAAAAGTAAGAACAAGCGAAGAAATTATACAAAATATATCGCAACCCGTGAAACAGTTGAAGTTCGTGATCAAAATACTATTGACAGAAATGATAACGCTACCAAAAACCAACAAGAATTGCTTCGTGATCTGCTTTCAGATTTTCCCGAAGCTAAAAAATATTTGGAGTATGAGGACTATATCGCTGCTCCTACCGTAGAAAACGCATCTGAGCTTATCAGTACGATCATTGAGCGTAACGCAGACATCATCGGAAACCGACAGAACTTTGTCGGTTACATGGCTATGCGACCGGGAGTTCAGAAAAGAGGCTCTCACGGTTTGTTTAATGAAAAAGACGAACCGATCATTCTTGACAGAGTTGCAAACGAAATTGCAAATCACAAGGGCAATGTCTGGTCGCACGTTGTTTCTCTTAGGAGAGAAGACGCTGTTCGTCTTGGTTATGACAACTCTGAGGTATGGCGAGATCTTGTGAAAAGGCATATTTCCGACATTGCAAAATCGCAGCGTATTCCACTCTGCAATCTGAAATGGTATGCCTCTTTTCATGATACAGCTCATCATCCCCATATTCATCTGCTTGTGTATTCGACGAATCCAAAGCAGGGATTTTTAACCGCTAAGGGCATAGATCAGATACGTTCAGCCTTTGCAAATGACATATTCCATGACGATTTGCAGTCAATATATCAGAAGCAGACTTTAAGCCGTGACGAATTGAAAGCTGTATCCAAAACAGAGTTTGAAAGTATCGTCAGAAAAATTCAGCAAGGCGGTTTTGACAATCCGCAGCTTGAAAATTTTATCCTTAAACTACATTCTCAGTTACAGAATGTAAAAGGCAAAAAAGTGTATGGATATCTTCCTCCCGATGTCAAGGAAACGGTCAACAATATATTTTCGGAGCTTGCAAAAGATGAGAATGTCCATCAGCTCTATGAAAAATGGTGCAGCTTGGAGCATTTGAAATACAAGACCTATACGCAAAAGGAAAAAGAACTGCCTTCACTTACCGACAATAAGGTTTTTCAGCCCGTGCGGAATATGATAATCAGAACCGTGCTTGATATGAATAACCCTATAGTCGAAGAACCCGAACCTACCGAACAATCCGAAGATACCTCTGATAGTCCGCCTGTAGAAATATCTCCGCAGTTTGATGAATCTGAGCAATCCGAAAATGATAATATAATATTTTCAGATAACGATGATCTTACAGTCGAAGATTTCATTTGGAGTGATGAAAATACAGTAACGGTTGATATTGATGATGTTCCTCAAAGCAAATATTATTTAAAGTGGAGTAGTTCGTACAAAGAAGCCTGCAAACTGATTTACAATAAGCAATCAAAGCTTGAAGATTTCAAAAAAGCAGAACAACTTCTGCTTTCAGAATCTCAGACAGGCAATGTTCTTGCTATTCACGATTTAGGAAAGCTGTATTCCACCGACAAGCTTGGTGAAAAGGATGAAGAAAAATCATTTGCATATTACAAAGAGGCATTACAGGGATTTATGGAAACAGAACCCGATTCGGATTTTATGTTTCCCTACGAACCGAAATATGAGGGTCAAATCATGAAACCTGTAGATATGCGTTCTTACGTTTGGTATCGCATAGGCAAAATGCATTGTTATGGGTTAGGTACAGAACAGGACTACAAACAGGCATTTGATTGGTTTTTGAAATCGGCAACAGCGGGGAACAAATTTGCTCAGTACAGTCTCGCCAATTTGTATTACTACGAAAACGGCGTGGAAAAAGATTTGTCGCAGGCGTTTTTGTGGTATCAGAAATCATCTGCACAGGGACAACCTTATGCGTCGTATGCGATTGCTCAGATGTACAATAAGGGTGAATATGTTACTCAAAATGAAGATACGGCGCAAAGGTATTACAATGCCGCATTATCCGGTTTTCTTGAACTCGAAAGCAAGGATCAGGCTGATGATAACCTATATTACAAACTTGGTTCTATGTTTAAAAAGGGACTCGGAACAGACATCAATATGGATAAGGCTATAGATTACTTCAAACGATCTGAAGAAATGAATAACAAGAATGGGTTGTACGAGTACGGAAAGGTGCTTCTGCTCGGAGAAAATATTCCACAGGATATTGAAAAGGCTGTAAAGCTACTTGAAAAAGCAATAAAGCTTGAGAATATCAATGCAAAACGTTTTCTTGCCCTTGAACTTATTTCGGGTGAGCATTTAGATCAGGACATTGACAAAGGACTTGCTATGCTTACAGAGTGTGCCGACAGCAGAGACGCTTATGCCTGTTACAAGCTTGGCAAGATATATTTCAAGGGCGATATCGTGTTGCAGGACTTGGATAAATCAGAGAAATATTTGCTGTCAGCCGAAGATAACGAATTCACACAGTATGCTTTCGGTATACTTTATTTGCAAAAAGAAAAGTATGATATTCTAAAAGCCGTAGACTGCTTTGAAAAATCCGCAGATAAGAATATGTGGTCAAGCTATCAGCTCGGCAGGCTTTATCTTTTCGGAGCAGAGGGACTTGAGAAAGATAAGACAAAAGCAGTAGAGTGGCTCACTAAATCCGCAGACAACGGCAACGAAGTTGCTCAGAATATGCTTAACCACCTTGACAATCTTGAGAATACCATGTTGGCAAATACAATCTTTGGTTTATTCGCAAATCTTAGTAGGTGCATTGAAGAGGACTATACTCAGAAGTATAAGGCAGTCAGACGGACGGTGGACAGTAGGCTGCGGAGAATGATACATCGGAAGAAACAGTCGCTCGGAATTAAGGATGATCAGTCGCAGAGTTATGAGCAATCATATTAACTGATAGTCCTTTAGTATTTCTTGTTATGGAACGGATATACTAACGAAAAAGGAGGCGTTTACAATGGCAGTATCACACAGAGGCGCAATTTCATTCGGTTTAGTCCATATTCCTGTCGGTTTGTATACGACAACGCAGGATAACGATATACACTTCAATCAGCTTTGCAGAGAGGACGGCAGCAGAGTAAAGTACAAAAAGGTTTGCGCATCCTGCGGAAAGGAGATCTCATCAAAGGATATCGTAAAAGGCTTTGAGTACGACAAGGATAAGTTCGTGATTATGACAGATGAGGATTTTGAAAAGGCGAAGTCCGAAAAGGATAAGACTATTCATATCCTGCATTTTACTGATTTGAATTCTATTCGCCCTATTTATTATGATAAGACGTACCACGCAGTTCCCGAAGCCGGAGGAGATAAGGCGTTTGAATTACTTCGTAAAGCAATGAAAGATGAGAATAAGGTCGCTGTCGCCAAAACCGTTATGGGTACAAAGGAAAAATTGCTTACGCTTATTCCTACAGACGACGGTATACTGATTGAAACCATGTTTTTCGCCGACGAGGTAAAGCAAGTTCCGAAAGAGCCTGCACATCCCGAATTAAACGAAGCGGAACTGACTATGGCGAAAACGCTGATCAACACAATGGTCAAGGATTTTGAGCCGAGTTTATACAAGGACGAATATCAGTTCAAGCTGCGTGAAATCATTGAACAGAAGATCGCAGGCAAGGATATTGTTGCCTCCACTCCCGATGTTCAGGTCAATGTCATTGACATTATGGAGGCTCTCAAGCAAAGTCTTGCCCAGGCAGGCGTAAAGAATGACTGATATCTGGGAAACAAAAAATATCAGACCGATGCTGATCGGCACAGAGGGACAACCCTTTGACAGCGATGAGTATATCTACGAATTAAAGCTTGACGGCGAACGCTGTATCGCATACCTTGACAGAGACAAAACGATTCTGAAGAACAAACGAAATATCTTAATGCTGCCGAAAGTACCGGAGCTTGCAGAAATTCATAAGAATGTGAATGTCCGCTGTATTCTGGACGGAGAGCTTGCGGTCATTAAGGACGGCAGACCGGATTTTTTTGAAATACAGAAACGCAGTATGATGAGCAATCCCGTAAAGATAGATATGGCGGCGAAGAAATATCCTGCATGTTTTACTGCGTTTGATATTCTGTATTATGAGAACAGACAGGTAACGGACTTGCCGCTGACTGAAAGAAAAGAACTTCTACAGAAAGCGGTAATATCGGAAAACGGCAGATTTGCAGTATCGAGGTTTATTGAGAAAAACGGTATCCAATTCTATGCCCTTGCCGAACAGCAGGAATTGGAGGGTATCGTTGCGAAACGTAAGGACAGCAAGTATTACTTTGATAAGCGGACTAAGGACTGGATCAAAATTAAGTATTTGCAGGACGATGATTTCGTAGTTTTGGGCTATGTTCCGAAAGAAAACAGTATGAACAGCATTATCCTCGGACAGTACAGTAATGGTCAGCTTGTTTACAAGGGTCATGTTACTCTGGGAGTTGGCGGAGAACCATTCAGAAGAATAAAGACTTTAAATAAAACAGATTGTCCTTTTTCTGAAATTCCGAAAGGCAATGAAAATGCTGTATGGGTAACTCCCGAACTTGTATGTACAGTAAAATATATGATGAAAACCGAAAGCGGCGGTATGCGGCAGCCTGTTTTTAAGGGGCTGAGAGAAGATAAGTCACCGGAGGAATGTATTGATAATATTACTTGAAAAGACGCATATACTAATTACAGATTGGAGTTGATAAAATGTCAAAGGATTCACAGCTTGATCCCAAAGAAGTCAGAAAGATGAAAGCCAAAGGCGGTCATACAATGGCTGAAAGCGCTTTGGACGGCGAGAGCAGAAACAATAAAAAGCAATCCGGCAACCGTCATAAATGCGGTAACGATAAGTAGTAAAAGAACAAGGAGTATATTGTGTGAAACACTCCTTGTTTTTATATATAAATATCTCATAATTTAAGAGTAATATTAAGACAAAACAAACCATTGCCGTTATTTATATCAAAAGTTCCGTTATGCTTGTTAACAGAATTTCGTATATTGTTAATACCAAACCCATGATGTATTTTATCGTCTTTGGTTGTTTTAAGATCGTCATTTTCCTCATTTGTGGGATTACTGATTGAAATAAATTGATATCCCTGTTGTATGTTCAGTTTTATGTCAATTACTTTATGTCCGCCGATCTTACCGCAGGATTCTATGGCATTGTCAAGAGCGTTAGAAAAAATAACGCATAGATCGATGGGATCAAAATCGTGCGTAAACAAACCGTCCAAGCATATTTCTGTATCGCATTCCTTTGCAAACTCAGCTTTTTCTGTAAGGATTGAGTCTAAAATATTATTTCCGCTTTCATACGGTTTTTCTGTCATGGTTTTGGAATTAGATAATTTATTTATGTACTGAACAGCTTCCTCGTTCTTATTTGATGAGATCAAAGCTGATACACATTGCATATGATTAATGTAATCGTGTCTGAAAGAATGAAATTCTTTCTTCATATCGTCTAAGGCTTTATAATGTCGGAGCTGAGTATCTATCTGTTTTAAAAGCAGATCAGATGTGTCTTGAAAATACTTTTTTGACATACTGTTTATAAACAGCAGAAACATGATTGCAAACATTACTATCATTAAAATGAGTAGGAAGAATTCTGAAAATCCCTTTTGAACAGAAATATTGTCTGTTTCAAAGGAAATAAGCGTAACGACTCCTTCCATAATAAAGACACATAAAAGCATCAATATTCCCACCGCTTTAGACGTTGACTTAAATGCAAATCTTAAATTTTTAAACTGCTCTTTTTTATATAAAAAGCAAATCAAGCCAAGAACAAACAGCTGAAATATCATTGAAGTGACCTTGTTTATTGTCAATTCGTTTAAATTCGAGGCTGTAAGCTTAAATATCCATAAGGCACAGCTTTGCATGAGTGAATCCAAGGATATCAGCAGCAAAGGCATATAGAATGAAATAAACCTTATTTTTTTAGTGAAGATAAACGGAAAAACCAAAAAACGCAGATAATATACGGCAAGCAGTACTGTCATCATGAATTTTGATGATTCTGCAAAATATGAACTGAAAATCAGAGTATAACTTCCATGAACAACCGATACGGAGAGCGATTTAATCCAACTGGGTTTAAATTCTTCCAAATCAGCAGATTTGCTTATGAGAATCAGGTTAACAAGCAGAAGCAAGTCCGAGATAATAAAGACGGCATTTGAGATTACAGTGTTCATTATATCAGTCCTTTGTGTTATATCTTACTATGTATTCCTGAAAAGCTTTTTTGAAATCGGTCAGATACCTTCTGCTTATGGAAGCACGTTCGTTGTTATCAAAATAGATAGTTTTATTATCGTGATTTCTTATGTGGAGAAAGCTTACTATACATGACCTGTGAGAACGTGTAAATCGGTCTTTGGGAAGCATCTTTTCAATCTCCTGCATATATCGGCAGCATTCAAGTTGATTGTCAACAGTTCGTATTATAGTGTGCTTGTCTTTTGATTCGACATAAATAATTTCAGATAACCTGACTTTCCACGAACCGTCGTTAGTGTTCAATATGAGAAAATCATCTGTTCTGACAGAATCAAGATAATCGTCGATAGATTTAAACAGATCTTCTTTTTTTATCGGCTTTAAAAGGAAACGAAACGTATTTACCTCAAAGGACTGAAAAACGATTTTAGGAAATGCGGTGAGGAAAATAATAGTAACGTCTGAATTTTTTAATCGCAGATGTTTGGATGTTTCCAATCCGTCAATATCGTCCATCTGATAGTCCATAAATATAATGTCAAACTTCTCAGTACTTGATAAAAGGTCATATCCGGTTTTAAAATATGTAGTTAAAATCGGCTCTTTTTTTAATGTGGAATATTCGTTTAAAAGCGTATATAATTCTTCATATAAAATTATTTCGTCATCACATACGGCAATCTTCATAATTTCGCCTCCCTTTGCTTTTAATTATAACATAGAACTATTAAAATATCAAGTAAAATTTTACAATAAAATCACGCTTAAACTACCGCTCGCGCCGAATTTACGACCGTATTTCAGATATCTGTAGACGAATTGAATAAAAAGATTTATACTACCCCCGAAATGAAAAAACGGGGAGGGATATCAAATGTGGAGATACATCTGGCAGATCATTTTTAAGTAATAGGATGAGATAGTTATGGAAATAATTGAAAAGCAATATTTATCTGTTGAATCGCTGCTGTCATATAGGACAAGATCAACATACAGTAAACTTGATAAGTTGATCGAGCATATATTGGAAAGTCTGAAATTTCTTGAAATGGAACGGACAGGAAATATCATTTTTTCTCTGAAAGAAAATACCTATGGAACGGATGAAACAATACTTGACCTTGAATTTTTTGTTCCTGTCAGCAAGGAGTTTAAAAGCAACGAGTTTTATGTTTATAAGCCGCAGCTTATGCTTTTCAACGCAGTGAGAGCAAGACACTCCGGAACTTATGACACGTTAAAAAATTCACGTAAGAAAATGCAAACATATTTATCCCGGAAGTGTTATCAACCGATAACAGATTTTTACTATTACATTAATAACAGCAATTTAGTGGATATTTACGTAGGGATCAACGGTAATATTGTTTGATATTAGGCGGACAAATTTTTGTCCGCCGTTTCCTTTTTTACGACAAATTCTGAGTCAATATGACCGCTTACGCCGAATTTATGACCGTATTTCAGATATCCATAGACAAATGACATTGTTTATGGTATTTTTTGACGGAGTTTGATCAACAAAATTCATATAATATTCGAGGATTTAAGGAGGAATTTATGGGCAGATTTTTTTCATTGGTTCAAATAAAGAATAACGGCAGCAGAGAACAGTTTTTAAAAGCATTTTGTGATGTAATGAAAAAACGAAGTCTTGTGCCATGCTCTGAGAAAGAATCAAGCGTAAGTTATATTCTTGCTTTTTCAGAAAGCGGCAAATGGGTAACACTTGCTTCTAAGGAGTACAGGGACAATCCCAAACAGGTCAAGGACGACGCCAAACAGACAGCTGCGGAAATGAAAACAAGCAGTTTCAGCATGGATGTTGTAGACAGCGACTGGACGTATATTGAACTGCATACCGGGGCTGATGTCCACGATACGGTGATGGTGGGACGTTCCGAGTTTGACGAAGAACATTCGCCGAAAGGCAGACGTGAATGTTGGGAGCCGATTTTAGCTCCGGGAAAAACGTGGGAACAGATCTCTGAAATATGGAACAAGAACGAAGTCTTTGTTGAGGACGCTTTGTACGAAGCAGCTTCCGTGCTGGGAATCGAGCCGAAATATATGGTTTCGGATTATGAGGATTTTGAAAGCGAAGCGGACGAGGATACAAATATTATTCCGATGTTTTTCAAAAAGAAAATTACTGATTCCAAGGTCGACAAGAAAAAGCTTACTTTAAATGCGGCTTTTAAACAGGTTTTTGGTGAAGCTCTTGAACCGTTGGGGTTTGTTAAGGCAAAAACCAAATATCCGCATTATATACGCTTTGTTGATAACAGCTTTATTC
This sequence comes from Ruminococcus sp. AM31-15AC, assembly GCF_003462045.1. Lineage (NCBI taxonomy): Bacteria > Bacillati > Bacillota > Clostridia > Eubacteriales > Oscillospiraceae > Ruminococcus > Ruminococcus sp. AM31-15AC. Next base: position 11,666 of record NZ_QTYG01000032.1, read on the forward strand.
AAATCATCGGTTTGAAGAAAGAAAGCGAAAATGTTTTTAATATAACAGCTGGAATTGCTACTATATACAGATCGGAAATTAATCTTAATTGCAGTCCGAGAATGAATTGCAATTGGATGATCGGCATTTCGGAGTTCTACAAACGTAGTCACGTATATGATTATGACGGAAAGTACAGAAGTAACATAATGAATTTTGGATTCCCAAAATTTGAAAGCAAAAGTATTATAAACGCATTTGAAAGAGCGTTAAACGAAGTTAAAAAGTGGGTTTTGCCGGAATTTGAAAAAGTACAAACATTGAGTGATGTGATAGATTATCTTTATACTTTTTATTTTTCCGGGCTCGATATTTTTGGACCTGATGTACAGTTTTACAGGCATATTGATGATCGCGACGGGTTATTTTGTTTTGAGCTTGACGACCCATATGAAATTGCCGACAGAAGAGCGAAAAATGCAATTAAACGTGCATTATATAAAGCAGAACACAATATAAACGGTTTTACAGAAGCTGACTATGTCAAATCATGTGAAGATATTAAGCAAAGCAGCAAAGAGAGGAAAGAATATATAGGTAATATTCTCAATAATAAACAACTGCATGATGAAACCATGGCAGAAATAAGACGAAGAAAAGAAAAAAATATCGGGATTCTTAGGTCATATGGGGTGGATATTTAATAACTGTTTATGGTCTTTAGAAAATGCATAAAAAGGGCTCGCAAATATCATAGTTGAAAAGCTTAATTGTGAATTTATTATCTGCCTTGACAGATTGTAGCATATAAGTGCAAACTGCGTCAACAACAAGGGCTAACGCCTGTGCTACGCACATTGTTGACCCAGCTTACACTTATATGCTTGTAGACAATTAAGGCAGAAATGGACAAATATGAACACGTTCATATTTAATTCATAGAAGCCCTTTCTATGTACTTTTTATTTGGCGAACACAAATAACCCATAAAATACAATTTTTAGGAGGATATTATATATGAAAATGAGAGGATTATTTAAAAGACTTATATGTTTTGCACTGGCAATTGGAATTATTTTACCAAATGCTTCGAACTTAATCATCAATGTATGTGCTGACGAGGCAACAATAACCCAATTGATATGGTTAGAACCAATGCCAGGTTTAAATAACGTCGAATATGATGTCATTGCAGAAGAAGAGATATATGAAGAGATAACTTATGAGACTAATTTTTATGATACAACTCATCAATCTGAGAATAATTGGTATCTGCTAAATAAATATGATTTGCTGCCATATACGGTATGAAGCGATTATATTATTACGCAGAAAAAACAAAGTATGTCCATTTGTTATTTATTTTGATATCTTTGGCTGTTTTGGTTTTTCTTTATACTCAGCACGATCGACATAATGACAATGCTATATTAGGAGTAGCCTTTTTATCAATTCTATATAATTCATACAAATTGTCAGATGGGCTTATTTTGTTATATAAAAAAAGAATCTGTACACAAAGGGGACAACAGTATGATGGAAGAATCGTTGGTAAAATAGGGAAAAGTACTTTAAGAGAAGGATACTTCTATAAGTTGATTGTTTTATATGAAAAAGATAAAATAACAACCCCACTAATTCAAGCTAAGTATGTTGAGGCTTTAAAATCAAAAAAATGCATCGTCTATGTATATGATAATAAAGCGTATATTAGCGGATATACACTCTGCGAAAAAGGTGATTCTCCAATAAAAGTTAGAATAGTGGGAGATAAATAATTAGAATATGACGTATTTTTAATCCAAGCGTCTGGTGGGATTCATTCTGATTATTTGCGGTGTAGTAAGCGCAGTTAAAAACCGCAGAGGAATATATTAAAAGTTTACAATTAAATAAACAACAATATAGATTACGGAGTATAACAAAAGCTTTTAAAGCCTTGAGTTTACTCCTTTTTCTTATCAGACCTTTTTGCTTTAACCGCGGGAGGGTCTGTTTTTATGCCCATTTTTAGGACATGGCAATGCAGCATTGCCAAATATCCGTAAGCCTTCGTTTTGATTCAGGACAAGAAAAATCAAAACGGAGGAATGAAAAGTGAAAAATGATTTCAGAAAAATACGGATGGACGATGTAATTGAGATCATAAGGAAAAAAGGATACTACTTTATTCCGGCGGGCAGATTGTACGATAATTTCACAGGACCTAACCGGATCGTTGTTACTGACGATCCTGACTTTGCATTAAGTCATCCCGAGCTTGCTCACATGGTCATTTTAAGCATCGCAGAATTTAAGCCCATGGCAGAGGCATACAACGATTATCTGCGTAATGAGATCAGAGAAATACATAGACACCGCAATTATCACAATGGCGAAGGTTACTATGAAAACGGAGCTGATGAAGAATGTACGTTTTTGAAAATAAGAAATACGGATAGGAATCCGGTTGAAGATAACGTGCTTAAAATGCTGACAGAAGAAAATCTCAGGAATGCAATGAAACAGCTGGGTGAAAATCAGTATCGGAGAATTTACGCTTACTATTTCAAAGGCATGACTTATCGTCAAATCGCCGCAGCGGAGGGCGTTTCGGAGATCAGGTAATTCTTAAAGACGGTTCAAAATCCGCATCCGGCTTTGAAGCACTTGAAGAACTTGATGATAACAGCGATGGAATAATCGATAATAATGACGCTGCTTTTTCTAATCTAAGAGTGTGGATAGACGCTAACCATAACGGAAAATCCGAATCAAACGAACTAAAACTTTAAATGAAACCGGCGTTGTTTCCATTAGCCTTGAACATTCGGAAGTCAGCATTGTAGATGAAGAAACAGGCACACGTATTGCGGAATCGGCAAGCGTTACAATTAACAAAAACGGTGCTGTATCGACTGTGGACATCAGCGAATTCTGGTTCCCTGTAAATTCATCTGATACAACGCAGGACGGAGTGGTAACAGCGGGTAATGTTCCTAATATAATTCAGGCTGTCAATGATGATGAAAGCGGAGAATTACTTGAATTGTTCTATGAATTCAGCGAATCTACGGATATAGTAATGAAACGTTACTATCTAAAAAAGATTCTTTACAAAATCACAGATTCCAAAAACATCGCAATCAACAGCCGAGGTGGAAATATTGACGCAAGAGATCTGCACGTGATCGAGCAGTTTATGGGGCGTGATTTTGAGGGTGTAGGAGGTTCAAATCCGAACTCTAATGCTGCTTCAATATTAAAGGATATATATACAAACATAGAAAATCAGTATTACAATATTCTTAATATGTACTGTGGTCTTGGCGGCTATTTGAATGCAGTTTACGAATACGAGGACGAGAACGGCAACAAAAATCTTAACTTAGAGCTTTTAAATTATATATTTGATGAAAAAGCTGCTGAGGGAGAAAATATTGATTATTTAGTATATGACTTTGGTGTTTATCTCAAGTCGTATGATAAGATCAACGGGACATCATGCTTTACTGATTACAGTAATCACTATTCAGCGAATTATGCGGATATTGTTGAATTAACAAAATCAGGTAACACATATCTTGGCACAGAAGCTAATGATTCGTATAGCGGTACCAACAATAATGATTTCACTTTTGGCGAAGGTGGTAACGATAACCTTCGTGGCGGAAACGGAAACGACGCTATTAGTGGTGGAGCAGGCAACGATATCTTGTACGGAGATTCAGGCAGCGACATACTTATTGGCGGCGAAGGCAGCGACACTCTCGACGGCGGAACAGGTAATGACACACTGAAAGGCGGCTCTGGTGACGATACATACATTTTCGCAAAGGGCTATGGAAACGATACAATAATCGACTCCGAAGGATTGAATACTCTCAGATTCAAGGGACTTAAACCAAGCGATATTCTTGTAAACGGCACAGATGAATACGATGCAGCTATAACAATAAAGGGTACAAACGATACTCTTGTTATCAAGGATTTCCGCAAAGGTGAGGAATACCGTAATTACGATCTTGAATTTAACGGAGTTAAAATGCACGTTACCGATAAGGGCAGTCCGTTCAGACATATCTACGGCGGTAACGGCGACGATGTCCTCAAGGCAGTTGTAGATGATTCGGTTATGCACGCTTTCGGCGGTGACGATACCGTTTACGGCAGCAAGGGTGACGACATTATCTATGGTAACGAGGGCAGCGATACCATTTATGCAGGAAACGGAAACGACTTTGTTTACGGCGGTGCAGGAAACGATATTATTGACGGGGGCGAGGGAAACGACTTACTCTATGGAGGTTTCGGAGACGATACATATATTTTCGGCAAAAATTGCGGTACAGATGTAATAAACGATACCGAGGGTACTTCTGTTATCAAGCTCACGAACGAAGTTTCTCTTGCAGACCTTCGTATCGATTCGGTGGGCGAAGATGTTGTTATCAGTATAAGGGATACCGACGATAAACTCATAATCACAGACTTTAAGCAAAATCCCGATAACTATGTTCTTCGTATAGGAGATGAGGAAATCTCCGTTAAGGATAACATTACAGCAGAAGAAAAAGAGTTCCTTTCGGGTTCGGAAAACTACGACTATATCGTTAATGAGAATAAAACGGTTATCGCAGGCGGAGAAAGCGGAGACAGAATAATCGGTTCCGGCATGGACGAGTATATACTCGGAGATTCAGACAGCGATCAACTTCTTGCAGGCGGCGGAAACGACGTGATTTTCGGAGGTTCGGGAGACGACTACATTAACGGCGGAGACGGAGACGATATAATTGACGCAGGAACAGGCAATGACTTCATTGACGGCGGCAGCGGAAACGACATATATATCTTCAAGCCGGGATACGGCGCCGACTCCATTATGGACAGTGAGGGTGTTAACACTGTTATGTTCGGAGACGGTTTCATCGCCGGAGGCATCAAGGCATACCGTTCCAATTGGAACGATATTCTCATTACCTTTGACGGCTTTGAGGATACTCTTACCATTAAGAATTACTGCATCAGCAAGGAGGCAAGAAACTTCACACTTGTATTTGCCGACGGAACTGTCGTAGAAGCAGCAGATCAGAACAGTCCTCTCAGAACTATTTACGGCACTGACGGCAGCGAGTATATGATCTCCATTTATGAGGATGGCATTACAAAACTCGGTCAGGACGGCGACGATCAGCTTGTAGGCAGCAACGGAAACGACTTTCTCTACGGAGATAAGGGCAGCGACAGACTTACAGGCAACGCAGGAAACGATGTTCTTGACGGCGGTGAAGGCAATGACTTCCTTTACGGAGGCGCAGGCAACGACACATATATTTTCAAAAAAGGCTACGGTACAGATACTATCGACGACGGCGAAGGGACGAATACTATTGAGATTTACGGATATTCAGCAAATCAGATAAAGGCTTACCGTACAAACTGGAACGATATTACCGTTACCTTTGAGGGTTCTGATGATAAGCTTGTGATCGAGGGATTCTTCACTTCCGAGGCAAACAGAAATTTCTATCTTACGTTTAACGGCGGTTCTAAGCTTCACGCAACCGCGTCCAACAGTCCTCTGAGGACTATTTACGGAACTGAAAACAGCGATTACATCGCAGCTATGGACGACAGGGGTGTAACTCTTATCGGAGAAAACGGCAGCGACAGCCTTAACGGAGGAAACGGCGCAGATAAGCTGTACGGAGGTATCGGAGACGATCAGCTTTACGGAAGCGGCGGAAACGATATTCTTGACGGAGGCGAAGGCAGCGATTATCTATATGGCGGATCAGGAAATGATACATACATCTTTAATATCGGTTACGGCACAGATACCATCAGCGACAGCGAGGGCGTCAACACGATCTCATTCGGCAGCGGTATTTCGGCGGATATGATAACAGTTTACAGAACAAACTGGAATGATCTTACCATTACATTCGAGGTATTGAGGACAAGCTGATCATTCAGGGTTACTTTACATTTGAGGATAACAGAAATTTCAATGTGAACTTTGCAGACGGAACAAGATATGCATATGACAGTGAAGAAAATCCGCTGAAACAGGTACACGCAACAGAATATGACGACTGGATGTCCGCATGGAGTGATAACGGTGTTGTCATTCACGGTGACGGAGGAAATGATACGCTTAACGGCGGAGAAGGAAACGATGTTCTGGACGGAGGTGTTGGCAGCGACTATCTATATGGCGGCAACGGAAACGACACATACATATTCGGAATAGGATACGGATCAGATATTGTTGAAGATAATGACGGTGAAAACAAGATCGTTCTCAACGAGATTACGTTGGATATGATAACATTCAGTATTAATGAAAACGGTTATCTGATAATTTCTATCAATGACAGCGAGGACGTTCTTACAATCAAGAACTTTAATTCTGAGTTATTTGCATTTGAATTTGCTGACGGAATTATCGGAACTGTAAATGCTGATACAGCTGAGTTTACGCAGACCATCTTAGAAGATTAATCCAGCGAATTAAATAAGCTTAAATATAAAAAAGCGGCTTCATCGGTGAAGTCGCTTTTTTTATACAAATAAGAAATTAAACCGTCAGACTAAAAAATACCAAGTATATATAGCTTAAAAGGCGCGTACTTTCGGAGGTACGCGCCTTTATTTCGCATATTCAGTTACTATGCGAAACATATTTTAGCTTGTTTTTATGCTGATTTAGATACTATTATATCACAAATTCAAATTAATGTAAACCTTTTTTCGAAGAAAAAATCATAAAATGCGCAAAAAAATACTGAAAACTAAAAAATAAACCGTCAGAAAATCAGTCAGATTGGAGGAATGTTAATGGCTAAAAGAGGAAGTAATATCTATAAACGCAAGGACGGCCGCTTTGAAGGCAGGGTATCTGTTGGATATAAAGAAAACGGAAAGACGAAATACCGCCACGTTTACGGTCACAGCCTTGCCGAGGTCAAGGAGAAAATGGCACAGGTCTATTCGGGAAAGAATACACAGGAACAGTCTAAAAATAAAATGATTGTCAGGGATATCGCAGAGCAATGGCTTGCTGAGAAAAAGCTGACGGTCAAAGCGGCAAGCTATACAAGTTACCGTAATCTGCTCAATAATCATATTTATCCGGAGTTGGGGGAATTCGGTATACCGCGCTTACCAAGCAAATGTTAAACAGATATATGTCCGAACTGCTCGTATCGGGCAGAGAGGACGGCAGCGGAGGACTTTCGGTTAAGACTGTAAGAGATGTGATCGTTGTTCTGAAATCGGTATGCAGCTATGCTCATAATGAGTATAACTTTTCAAATCCTGCCGAGAACATTAAGCTGCCAATAATAGAGAAAAACAGCGACGAGCAGGCTGTTTTGGACAAATACGAAAGAATAAGACTTAAACAGTATCTTATGTATAATCCGGATAGAACCAATATAGGTATCTTGCTTTGCCTGTATACCGGACTTCGTATTGGAGAACTCTGCGCCTTAAAATGGCAGGATATCGATTTCCAAAATGAACAGATCAGCGTAACCAAGACGATTCAGCGTATCTCTTATGATGACGGTACGACGGAGATCGTTGTAGGTTCACCAAAAAGCGTCACATCCGTTCGTGATGTGCCAATACCTGAATTTGTATGTAAGGAGCTGATTAAATTCAAAGGTTCGGCGCATTCATATATTTTATCCGGATACGGAACACCTGTTGAACCGAGAACTATGCAGAACAGGTTCAAGTCAGTTCTTAAACAATGCGGAATTCGTGATATGAATTTCCATTCGCTCAGACATACCTATGCAACTATGTGCGTTGAAAAGGGGTTTGATCCAAAAGCATTAAGCGAGCTGCTCGGTCACGCTGACGTTTCAATTACCATGAACCGCTATGTGCATTCTTCTGCCGAAATTAAGAGGAAATACGTGAGCCGTCTGAATTTTTCGGCATGATTTAAACCGTCAAATTTACAGTCAAAACAATAGAAAACCTGCGTATTTGCGTGGGTTTTCTTGCCTTTTGCTGATAGTAACTGAATATGCGAAAAAGTACTTCAACCATAAATATTATACCCGAAAATAAATGAAAATGCATATCAAGGAAGTAATTTGATGAATATTGACTCAGCTAAAAAGGAAGTGAAAGCGTTTAAAAGAATTGATGAGCGTTACAATGAAGTATATAAACGATGTATAGAATTGTGTCCCGATATGAGGAATTTGGTAGAACAAATAAGTCATATAAATCCGCCAAGAGCAAACGAATATAAGGAATTGTATCTGCGAAAACAAAACGGTGATTCCAAAGCCACAAACAGAATGATTGAAATGTATTTGCGTACAGCGTTGAGATTTTCACTCGATGCAGCCGAGAAAACCTCTTTGCCGTTGGACGAAATATTTTCCGAGGCAGTGATAGGACTTGCTGAATATGTCCAACGATACGATCTTCAAAAGAATAGATTGTTTTCAAGCTATATTATTTCGGGAATCCATCAAGGTATTAACGCATATATCCGTCAGAACAGCAGTTATATCCCCTTGCCTGCGCAGTTTGCCCAAACCGTAGAGATAGTAAAAGCCGAAAAGGAAAAATACAGTTCGGACTCATATTACTATATGTCTAAAAAAATAAGCGAGGTAACAGGGCTCAAGCTGAAAGAGGTGGAATTGGCTCTTTACTATACCGAACCGCCCATTTCCTACGAGGACTACTGTAAACACAGGCATAACATTGCTTATAACGGAGAAAAATATATTATTGATCGTATTTATTGGAAGAATGTCAAGGAAACATTTAAAAACGTTATAAGCGCCTTGACCGAAAGAGAACAGAAAGTGATTCGGCTGAAATATGGATTAAGCCTTTGCGGAAAGCATTCGGTTAAGGAAATTGCTGATATGTTTTATGTAGATAAAGAACGAATAATAAGCATCGAAGAAAAAGCCCTCAGAAAATTAAAACGTAACGAGGAAATAAGAAAACTATGGGAGTTGTAATCATATAATTTTTTTGATATAATAATTAACAGAAAGGAGCGGTGCATATGACAGTAGACACCAAAGAAATAGTAACAACTATCGGATATATGATCGGTGTGAAAAAGAATATATTGGAGCAATGCTTCGGCGAAGAGTATCACGAACTTTTGCAGACTTTGTACGTCAATAAGGAAACTTCGATAATCAGGTATTTGTGTAAGCTTCGTACAACGCTTATGCAGAAATTCAAAAAGACCGACGATGAAATGAGGTTTAATCTGAAAAATCTCAACAGTATGGACTTTTACGATCAGGATAATATAAAGCAGCTTGAAAAATGGGGATTTGAGATAATAAAACCAAATTACCGCTCTGAAAAATATATGCTTGACCTTGCAGGGCTTATTAGCGCAAATATTGATAACTGCTTCGAGTTGTTCCCCGATTGGGTAAACTGGAACTATATTAAGGATTTATTTGTAATACCTCAGTATACGAAAAAAGGCGTTCTTAAAAGTGAATTCAACATATATATGAAAAATATAGAATACTATCCGTTTCAGATGTATATTCATTGGAAACCCGAAGATCACGGCAGCATACTTTATACGGACGGTAAATTTTTAGGTATAATATATAGGCAGCATAACGATATTTTTACCGATTTTACAAAATACAAGGACGCTCACAGCGAAACAAAAAATAATATATATGATTTTATTGACCGCAGCTACAAAACGGCAATTGCAGTCGACTGCGAAAATTCGGACGTATATAAGCTGTACAGCGTTCTGAAAAATCTCAATCAGGATGAATTATCGAAAATAGAAAAAATAGTTTTATATGACGATTATCATACGACAAGCGGATGGGACTGGCTTGAAAAATTCACTAAAATACCGATAGAACACATAGAAGTCAACCGGGTCACCGATCAGAAATCATTGGTAGATATAAAGATGACGGCGGGAGTGTGTACCGATTACTATGAAAATAATATAACGTCCTTTATTTTAGTATCGAGCGATTCCGATTACTGGGGACTCATATCAACCCTTACAAAAGCGGAGTTCTTGGTAATGTATGAACATTCCAAATGCGGACAGGCTATCAAACGAGCGTTGTCGGAGCATAATATTTACTACTGCTCCATAGACGACTTCTGTTCGGGTAATATTGAAGAACTGAAAAAAGCGGTATTGTTCAGCTGTCTTGAAAAATATCTGCCCGAAATCATCAGCCTAAACGGAAAGGAACTGGTAAGGAAAATTTATGAAGAAGCAAGGATCAGCGCAAGCGAAAAGGAAATGGAAAATTTCTACGACAGATATATAAAGACGTTAAGGCTCAGAGTTGATAACGACGGTAATTTTACTGTAGAAATCTGCAAGTAAGGGTGACGCAGCTTGGATAAAATAAATTATGAAGAAATTTATGATCATTGCAAAGCTATCTGCCCGGAAATGCAAAGCGTAATTGAATATGTACGTAATATTTCTTCTTCAAATAAAGAAATAAAAAATACCGTCGACAGACTTAAAGGCGGAGATATGTCCGCAGTAAAAAGATATATTGAGCTGTACATGAAAAAAGCGCTGATGTATTCATTGGCAGCGGCAAAGCAGAGCGGACTGCCTTTGGACGAGCTGTTTTCAGAAGCCGTGTCTGTGGCAGCACAGCGAGCCGTAGATTTAGCGGAACATAATATAAAGAAGGTTACTTTAATGTCTTCAATGTCTTCCGATATAAAAAACAGACTTCAAAAATATATATTTGAATACAATGATTTCTCACGATATGAAATATCAGAACTTAAAGTCGGCTATGACGGAGAAAAACTTATGCTCAAAAAGATATGTACGCCTGAGTTTAACGATCTGCTGAACGAAGCTATGTAAAGTCTGCCTTATAAACATGAGATCATTCTGAATATGAGATACGGAATTAACCGCCGTAAATGCGCAATAAAGCAAATTGCACAGAAATTCAATTTATCGAAGCAAAGTATATATGCTACGGAAAAGAGAGCATTGATTAAATTGCATGAATCAGAAAAATATGCGGAACTGCTCAGTGTATATCTGGATTTTATTTGAATATAGACCGGGAGGAATGTAAATGCTTTGGTTTATCTTGGGCAGTATATTTGGCGGAACAATAACGCTTTTTACGTCAGCATTATGTTTGGCAGCCAAGCAAAATGACGATATAGAGCAAAATAAAGAAATAGAAAATAAGCATAAGAGATAAACTCAGAAATCAATAAGTGCATACCGCATATACGGTTGCATTTTTCATATAAATAAATGCCGTCTGCTTTTCTTCGGCAGACGGCGCCTCTCTATGTCTATATACCAAAAATGTACGGCAAGTCAGCTGGAGCTGGAACAGAAAATGATCGAATACAGGATATGGTATTCGGATAAATAAAAAAATCCGTCTGTTTTCAGGCGGATTTTTCTGTTATTGATTTAAATTACTGCATACTTTGCGGCTTAAATAACGTATCAATTTCTCAGGAGTAGGTTCTTTTCCGTTTTTACAAATTTCTGCCCAGCGTTTTTGTACCTGGGGATCTTTTGACTGCATTGCAGCGTGAATTACAGCTTGTATTTCACGTCTGACCTCTTCCTCTGATACGTTATGTATTTTGGCTACCTGTTTTATTACATTCATAATATGCTGCTCCTTTTATATAACTAATGGTAATCTATATGACTGTTAGTTATTATATCATGAAAACAGTAATAAGTCAATAAAAATAAGACAAAGTCTGTGGTTTTGCACAGACTTTGTAAAAAAACGCTTATTATTCTGCAAATTCAAGCAGAGTTTCTATCACAGCGTAAATACGCTTTTGTTCTTTTGGCGGAAGATTGTTTATTTTATCCAGGACAAGAGAGCTTTTTATTTCATAGCTTGCATTAAGAACGTCGCATAAAAGCATATCTGATGTGATTCCAAGCGCATTTGCAATATTGACCAAAGTATTAAGCGACGGAGTTTTATCGCCTCTCTCAAGCATTCCGATATAATTCGGAGTCAGATCAGCCATTTCAGCAAGTGCTTCCTGTTTTATTCCCTTTTCGATTCTGTATTTCTTTATATTTTGTCCGACAGTTTTCAAATCCATAATATTACCTCACTAACAGTTGTATTCTCTGACTAATAGTATATATTATTTGTTCGGTAATTTACACAAACTAAAAGGAATTTATAACAACTGACAGTTAGATATGACATAGCGGCTTGAAGCCAGTATTTCTTTACAAATCGTTGAAAACATGATATAATGGATACAATTAAATTCAATGAATGTTATCGGCATTAAAAAGTAACAGCGGAGAATAATATGATTAGAATAATGTTTGTCTGTCATGGCAACATCTGTCGTTCGCCAATGGCAGAGTTTATCATGAAAGACCTTGTGAGAAAAGAAAATCTTACATCGCAGTTTGTGATCGCATCAAGTGCAACAAGTACGGAGGAGATCGGCAATCCTGTTTATCCTCCTGCAAGAGCAGAACTCAAATGTCATAATGTGTATTGCGACGACGGAAAATATGCCATTCAGCTAAAAAAGAGCGACTACGATAGATACGATCTGTTTGTGGTTATGGACTCTAATAATGTGAGAAATATCAGACGTATTTTTAAAGACGATCCCGAAAACAAAATACACAAGCTGCTTGAATATGCAGGCAGAAACGATGATGTTTCAGACCCTTGGTACAGCAGACGGTTTGATGTTGCGTTTGCGGATATTTACGAGGGCTGTTCCGCATTGCTAAACGAACTTACGGAGAACAAAAATGTCTGAAAAAACCTACATCGCCATAGATCTAAAATCGTTCTACGCTTCGGTAGAATGTACAGAACGTGGACTTGACCCCATGACCACAAACCTCGTGGTAGCCGATGAAAGCCGTACCGAAAAAACAATATGCCTTGCCGTTTCGCCGTCGCTGAAAGCATACGGCATACCCGGACGTGCAAGACTTTTCGAGGTAGTGCAGAGAGTCAAGCAAGTAAATAATCAGCGCCAAAGGGAATGCAGAGGATTTCTGTTAGGTGAATCCTATGACGATAACGAACTGAAACGGGATAAGTCACTTGCGGTTTCATATATCGTCGCACCTCCGCAGATGGCACACTATATGGAAGTCAGTACGCAGATATACAACATCTATCTGCGATATATTGCTCCAGAAGATATCCACGTTTATTCAATAGACGAAGTTTTCATTGACACAACAGGTTATCTGAGCACTTACGATATGACGGCAAGAGAGCTGACAATGAAGCTGATACGGGAGGTGCTTCAGGAAACGGGAATAACCGCCACCGCAGGAATAGGAACAAATATGTATCTTGCAAAAATCGCAATGGACATTGTGGCAAAGCATATCCCTGCCGACGAAAACGGAGTAAGAATCGCAGAGCTTGACGAAATGTCCTACCGCAGACAGCTATGGTCGCACCGTCCTCTGACTGATTTCTGGCGGGTTGGACAAGGATATGCCAAAAAGCTTGAGGAACGATATATGTTCACAATGGGCGATATTGCTGAGTGTTCAATATACAACGAGGATCTGCTGTACAAGCTGTTCGGAGTAAACGCCGAGCTGCTTATAGATCACGCATGGGGCTGGGAGCCTTGTACCATTGCAGACATCAAAGCGTACAAGCCCGAAAACAACAGTATCAGTTCAGGACAGGTACTTCAATGCCCATACAGCTTTGAAAAAGGCAGGCTTATCGTCCGTGAAATGACCGATCTGCTTGTGCTTGATCTGGTGGACAAGGGGCTGGTGACAGATCAGATGGTTCTGACGGTTGGTTACGATCACGAGGGCGTTCCCGACAACTACAAGGGTACGGTAAGTAAAGACCGTTACGGACGGAAAATTCCGAAATCGGCTCACGGCTCAATAAATATCGGAAGGTTCACTTCGTCTACTAAATTAATTCTTGATAAGGTTTCGGAGTTGTATGACAAAATAGTTGACAAAAGTCTTATGGTGCGGAGAATGTATGTGGTTGCAAATCATGTTGTCCCCGAACAATCCATAGCTGACGAAGAAAGCTATGAACAGCTTGACCTGTTTACGGATTATGCGGCTCTTGAAAAACAGAGGGAAGAAGAAAGTAAGCGGCTTGAACGTGAGGAGAATATGCAGAAAGCCATGCTGAAAATCAAAAAGAAGTACGGCAAGAACGCTATTCTGAAAGGTATGAACTTTGAGGAGGGCGCTACGACGATCGAGCGCAACGGTCAGGTCGGAGGGCATAAGGCGTGAAAATATTTAAGTAGTAAATTCAGGATTTGAAAAGTTATATTATGAAAGGTGCTGGATAAATACAAAATGAGAATAGATTTTTTTGAAACAAATAATGGAATGGATACACGCGCTGTCGGTGCAGGCGTATATATGATTGAGCTTGAAAATAGAATAACCAAAAATAAAGTTTGCCTATATATAGGTGAATCCGTATGGATCGCATCAAGATGCGGCGTGCATTTATACTCTCTCTGTGAGAATCCAAGTTACTTTGGATTGGAAAAAGATGATATAGAAAATGATGATTTTATTCTGAAGTTTAGTGTCGTAGAAACGATTGACGATAAGAAAAGTGTTCTGGGATGTGGGCAATATAAAGAATTAGAATTAGGTGCTATTAAGGACAATAAACCGCTAACTCAATTAGATACCAGTGATAGGCAGATTAAAGATATTGAGAAAAAAGTATTAAAAGTTCAAGATGAATTATTAAAACAAGGGCTTAAAAAGAACATCAAAATCTGATTTTAGAGATGAAAAATATGCATGATAATAATGAAAAAGATAGCCGCTATGCGGATATAATCAATCTTCCTCACCATACCTCAAGCAAACATCCGAGAATGTCTCGGGAAAACCGTGCATCCCAGTTCTCCCCGTTTGCGGCTCTTACAGGCTATGATTCCGAGATCAAGGAAACTGCAAGGCTTACAGATGAAAAGATTGAACTTGATGAAGATAGAATATATGATATTAACGCAAAACTTCAATATATAAAAGATAATATTGACGTTAAGCCCGAAATCACGGTAGAATATTTTATTTCGGACGAAAAGAAATCCGGAGGTGCTTATGTGACTCTGAACGACAGGGTCAGAATAATTGACGAATATGAACGCACGATAGTGTTTGTCAGCGGAAAAAGAATTAATATCGACGACATTTACGGAATACTTTTGAGTAGGTGAAATATGAATAAGCTTCTGGCTTTGCTCCAAATCCTCATAAAACAAACAGACGAAAATCATAAGTTGACAACAAATCAGCTTATTGAAAAACTTGCAGAGCAAGGCGTGGCAGCTCACAGAAATACTATTCCTGCGGATATCGAAAGGTTAAGAAACGCAGGCTATGATGTTATCTGCGATAAAAGTACACAGAATAAATATTTTATCGGAAGCAGAGGATTGGAGTCCGCAGAAATAAAAAATGCTCTGCGACGCCGCAAACGCAGCACAGTTTATTTCGGAAGAAAAATCAGCAGAGCTTATAGACAAGCTGTTTTCACAGTTAAGTGTTTATCAAAAGAATGAGATAAAGAGTTTAATTCAGCAGCCGAACGAAAATAAAGCGGACAATAAAAGCATATATTATGCCGACGCTATAAATACAGCTATTACACAGTGCAGGAAAATCCGGTTTCAATATTACGAATATAACGAAAAAAGAGAAAAGGTTTTAAAGCATAACGGATATACATATACGGTCAGTCCTTATGCCGCCGTGTGGAATGATGACAGGTATTATTTGGTGGGGTATTGTGAAAAGCATAAGGATATAACGGTTTTCCGAATAGACAGATTAGCGAATATATCCATTATGGAAAGCATTGCAATACCGTGTCCGAAAGATTTTGTGCTGAAAGACTTTATAGCTCAAACCTTTAAAATGTTCAGCGGAGAACTTGAGACCGTTACGCTGAAATGTAAAAACAAACATATGAAAGCAATAATAGATAAGTTCGGCGATGATATAGAAACACATAGCTGCGATAAACATTTTTTCACTGTAAAGATAAATGTCGAGCTGAGTCCTACGTTTTATGCTTGGGTATTTCAGTATCGGGGTGAAATATGTATACAATCTCCACAAGAAGCAGTTGACCGATTTGTGCAAATGGGAGAAAGTGTGTTCAAGGTGCATAAGTAATTGTGCACCTCTTTTTTTATCTATTGACATCAAATTCAATAGGAGTTATAATATATGCATAACGAAATGAATATTACAGTTAGAGAGGCATATAAAAATGCGTCACAAGAATCCCGAATATTTCAAAAGAATTATAGCTTTTATAGACGATTATACGGCAAATTACGCTCATCGCCAAGCATAAAGGAAATATCAGTCGGTACAGAACTGTCTGACGCTACCATTTGCCGCTATATGCAGGAAATGAAAGCAAACGGAGAACTGGACTATGGCGGCCATCGCAGTATTGTTACAAAACGCCGGAAGCAAACGCTTTCCGAAACTGTAGAAATTCCTGTTCTTGGTTCAATCTCCTGCGGCCTTCCGAAGTTCGCAGAAGAAAATATCGAAGAATACGTAAGACTTCCGGTTTCTTTGTTTGGCAGAGGCGACTTTTTTCTTCTCAGAGCCAACGGCGATTCCATGATTGAGGCAGGGATAGATTACGGTGATCTGGTGCTTATCCGACAGCAGAACTGTGCTGAACCCGGCGATATAGTGGTCGCTCTTATTGATGATGAAGCTACGCTTAAGCGTTTTTACCCGGAAAATCACAGAATACGTCTTCATCCCGAAAACAGCGAAATGGATGATATCTACGTGGATAACTGTATCATTCAGGGCGTCGCTGTAAATGTCATAAAAAATCTTTAATAAGAATATGGAGATAAGAATGAAAATATATAAAACTGCAGGGGAAGATGAACCGGGCGGTATGAACGTATTCGCTCGTCTTCAACGCTGGCATTGTCCGAACTGCGGAGAAATAGCAGCGGGATATCCTAACAAAAGCAATATTACCAGAGTTGAATGCAAACGCTGTCATATAACAATGCTGAGAAAGCAAAAAGGCAGGCATCACGATATTATCGAGATATTTGAAAATATCAGCGAATATTAAAACAAAATACGGTGTGTAGACGGTAAGGTCGGGCTGAAACAGCGCTGCGTGTAAATCCTTTATCAGGGTCACATACTTTGATCACCGATTGGTTTATCCAAACCTATTGACTAATGTCAATTAACATGAGAGGCCGTCGGCAGGATAGATTCCGAAAGGAGTTTGTCTTGTCGACGGCTTTTTTTATTAGATCAATATTCAACGCCTGATATGCATTAGGGCTGAGGATACAAAATATGGTCGTTTTGCAAAATGCAAAGCAGCATATTCAGTACCCTTTCTTTAGTGCGCCTTTTTTCAGGCAAAATGGAGTCTGTGTGCTGAATGCAGACTCCGTTTTTTGTGTCCTTATACCGAAGTATCGGGAGAAAGGACAATTATGTTTTATACAGTAAAGTGGCTGTGTATAACCGCTAAATATCCGTAAGCCTTCGTTTTGATTCAAACAAGAAAAATCAAAACGGAGGACTTACAATGAAAACAAAATATTTTGAATACAACAGAAACGGCGGAAGCGAAAAATATTCCGAATTTACAGAGGAAGAATACCTCAAAGCCAAGGAAGATGAAAACCGCTGGTTTATCAGCTTCGGCGACAGCGTTCTGGAATGTGAGGAAAGCCAGTATACGGATCACTTTTCCAAAAAGGATCACGATGAGTATACGCAAAAGGATAAAAACTGGAAGAAAGTTATACCTGTCTCGTTGGAGCAGTATACATACGGCGGAAATTCCGAGCAGAAAATTCTCAAGGACAGTACGGTTGTTCCGCTTGAGGAACGTGTATTGGAGCAGTTAAGCTTGGAACATGATTTGGAAAAGCTCAGAAGGGCTATGGAAAAGCTTAAGCCATATGAACAGAAAATTATCTATCAAATATTTTGGAAAAGGAAAAGTCAGAGCAAACTTGCCAGAGAGTATGGCATATCACAACAAACAATGAACGAAAAATGCAATAGAATTTTAGTGAAAATGCTGAAAATAATGAAAAATGAGAAATAAATCCCTGTAGTTTTGCGATTTCGTTGCCAGTAAATAGTGAAGGGAAAAATCGATACAAATAGTTCGATGAACTTGCCCGACAGAATCTTGACAATAGAATATCAACTCTGCAAGTACGTTAATTACACGGTCGGTATGAAATCTCGGCAGCCATATGAACCATACGCCAAGACCTCAAACGAGTGAGCGATAACTATGACGTTCAGACCTTTGAATAGCTTTCAAAGTCGGCAATGAAACGTGTGAGGATAATGATACTTCCCAGTGAGGGCTGATAGAGCGGGTGAGAGTCCCATGATGCGGTTAAGCTGACCGCAGCTTGCAGAGTTCCGTGCGTGACGGGTATCGGGGATAAATATCACGCAAAGGCAAAACGAATTATTACGGCGGTTTGCGTAAAATGCAGACCGCGTTTTACATAATACTTAAACTAATTTTTGAGGTGAAAAAACAATGGAAAATATAAAAGAAAAACCAAGGCATATAAAAGGATATTACGGAGTCAAGGTCCCTCCTGCTATATGCATTCTGCCTACATACCATCCATGCTACGGCTGTGTGTGGTATGTCAGGGATACAGACGTGCTGTTCTGTCCGCTTCATAACTGCGTGAGGAATAAGAAAGGCTTTGAAGTCCCAAAGAAAAAGGTGAATGAAAATGCTGATTAAACGTGGCGATATATTTTACGCAGACCTAAATCCCGTTGTCGGTTCGGAGCAAGGCGGCATTCGTCCTGTGCTGGTCGTACAGAATAATGTGGGAAATAAGTATAGTCCTACTCTGGTAGTTCTGCCGATTTCAACGGCTAAAAAGCACTATCTTCCCACTCATATTCATATCTGCGGTTCAAAAACATTGCCAAAAGACTCGGTGGTTCTTGCGGAACAGATAAGGACGATAGACAGGTACCGACTGAAAAGTTACATGGGTTCAGTTGATTTTGAACTTATGGAAAAAGTAGAAAAAGCGATGAAAATAAGTATTGGAGTTGATTTTGATGACTAAATTCGGACAGGCAGAATACAGCGATTTTATGGCAAAAGTATTTGCAGATAAGCTTGATGAAATTCTTGAAACTGCCGAAAAACAGAATTTCAATAACAAGAATACTGAAGATATATACAGTCAGTTCCCGTCTTCAAGGGATGCAGCGTAGGAGGGATTGGGATGTTAGTAGGCTTTTTAATTGGCTTGCTTGTAGGCGGTACAGGTGGAGTAATCACAATGTGTCTCTGCACAGCAGCCGGACAAGCGGATAAGCATGAAAACTGCACAGGTTCGGACGAATAATTTCGTTGGGTTTGGTGATACCATTCTAAAAAGATTTGTGGTATCCTTGTTGGTAAAAAGTAAAGGAGTGTGAGGAAATGCCTACAGTAACGGTGATACAGCCGACAATAACAGAAGAACAAAATATAAAAATCCGTTGTGCCGCCTATTGCCGAGTATCAAGCGATTCCAACGATCAGCTTAATTCCTTTATGGCACAAACAAGGTACTACAGCCAAGTTTTTGAGAACTCAGAAACTGAAGAACTGATCGACATATATGCCGACGAGGGTATCACCGGAACCCGAGAGGACAAGCGCGACGAGTTTCAGCGTATGCTAAAGGATTGCCGCAGAGGTAAGATCGATAGGATTTACACTAAGTCCATCAGCCGATTTTCCCGAAATACAAGGGATTGTCTGAAAAGCGTCAGAGAGCTTAAATCGCTTGGCATTACAATATTTTTCGAGAAAGAAAATATCGATACCGCTAATCTGACCGATGAAATGATGATCACCATTATGGGCGGTCTGGCGCAGGAGGAATCCACTTCGATTTCACAGAATATGCGGTGGAGTATTAAAAAGAGAATGCAAAATGGAACATATAGAAACTCATGTCCCCCATTTGGATATACCGTTCAAAATGACACGCTTGTTGTAAATGAGGAACAGGCTAAAATTGTAAAACAAATTTTTAACTGGTACAATGAGGGCTATGGTTTGCAAGCAATTGCTGATACGCTTAATAGCATGGCTGTTCCGAGCAGTCAAACAGCTGAACGGTGGCACGCATCAAGTGTAAAGTATGTTCTTTCTAATGAAAGATATATTGGTGATGCGCTTTTTCAGAAAAAATACAGAACTGAGACGCTTCCAACCATGCAAAAACGTAATCGTGGAGAAAAGCCCAAGTATTATGTTCAGTCCGTAAATACGCCAATCATTGATAAAGATATATTTTATTCAGTACAGGAGTTGTTGAATAAAAGACACAGAGAGTATATCAATAACAATCATTTTTTATCTAAAAGAATTTTATGCAGTAAATGCGGTGCAACATATAAATGTGTTAGCAGTAAAAACTCTGTATTTTGGACATGCCGGACCCATAATAACAAAGCAAGCGATTGTTCCAATGGACGAATCGCCGATATCAAAATTTATGCAGCATTTGTGAGATTATGCAATAAACTGCTGTACAATTACAAAACTGTTCTTATACCGCTGCAAACAGCATTGCAGGATTTGAAGCTCAGAAAATTCAGCGGCAAAACTCAGGTGATGGACATTCACAAAGAAATCGCCAAGCTTCGTGAACAAACTCACGTCCTCGCAAGGCTGAAAACAAAAGGATTTCTGGACGAGGCTAAATACATTGAGCAGACTACGGAGCTTACGGCAAAAATCAATAAGCTGCAAACAGATCTGAAAAAGCTTACACGCTCCGATGACGAGGACGAAACTCTGAATCAGATCGAAATGTTAATAATCCTGTATAATAAAACTTGACACATAAAAAACAATCAAAGTATAATAAAAACAAAGGAGTGTGTCATCAATGGGAACAGGAAAACAATATGATGAAGAGTTTAAAAAGCAGGCAATAAAGCTCGCAAAGGAGATTGGCACCAAGGCAGCAGCAGATGAGCTGTGCATCCCCAAAGGGACGCTGGGGACATGGGTGCAAAAGGCGCGGATCGGGGAAATAGACACAGGTGCAGGCTCACGTACACCGGGAGAGTCACTTACTATCGCACAGCAGCTCCAGGCAGCGA
>NZ_QTYG01000033.1:0-31241 GCF_003462045.1 Ruminococcus sp. AM31-15AC
AGCGTCCCTTTGGGGATGCACAGCTCATCTGCTGCTGCCTTGGTGCCAATCTCCTTTGCGAGCTTTATTGCCTGCTTTTTAAACTCTTCATCATATTGTTTTCCTGTTCCCATTGATGACACACTCCTTTGTTTTTATTATACTTTGATTGTTTTTTATGTGTCAAGTTTTATTATACAGGATTAAGCGTATATACGTTCAGAAGAACCGGCAGTCGTTCGGGAACCCAAAAGCTCGAAAAACCTTATTATTGGACGCAAAGAACCGTGAGAGGAATGCTTTCAAATCAGACTTACTGCGGTGATACGGTGAATTTCAAGAACTACAGCAAGTCCAACAAGATTAGAAAACGTCCCGATAAGCAAGGTGAAATGGACAAGTATGCAGGGTAGCTTTACTGCGGCGAATGCGGCTCAAGGCGGTATCTTCACAGGGCGAAGACCATTGATGAAAAGAAAAATAATTTCATGTGCGGAGGTTATCAGCGTCGCTCGACTGACTGCACCTCCCACTACATCAGAGAGTCGGTTCTCGATGAAATCGTGCTTGCTTCCCTTAGAAGTGTGACTGCTTATGCTCGTGAACATGCCGATGAATTTTACAAAATCGCTATGACTAACGGCGAGCAGAAGGCCAAGAAACTGCTGAAAGAATCCGAGGACAGAAAAGCCGAATACACCGCAAGAATCAATCAGCTTGACGGAATTATCCGAATGCTTTACGAGGACAGGGTTATAGGCAGAATTTCACCCGAGCGTTACGATACTCTGGCGGCGGATTTGAAAGCCAATCTGAAGGAAATTAATTTGCAAATTTCAAATGCAAATCTGCAAGAAGAGTGTATACTGGATTTTATTGACAAGGCGAGACAGTACATTGAAATGCCGACGCTTACACCCGAGCTGATACGAGTGTTCATCAAGCGTATCGAGGTCTTTGAAAAGGCTGAAAAGAACTCCCGAACCTGCGGAAACAGGGTGATCATCTACTTTACTTTTCAGGCTGACAAAGGGACTAAAATTGATGGGGCTATGGTGAAGTTCGGCTCAAAAGAAGAAACAGTAGCTGTCTGAAATACATTCAGGCAGAAAAATCCCCGAGAATCTTTAAAAATTCTCGGGGAGATACATATTTTTTAATTGTTCGGTAAGAATGCCGCACCCAATCGGTACAGCAGTTATAAATATCTATTTTACAATTGAATGAAGCCTCCATTTTCCACCCTTGTATCTTATAAGGCTCACCATGGCGGTCACAAACCACGTTGCAGCGGTGGTGTACCATATGCCCCAATAGCCTATGAAAGCTATCCTTGTGAGGATAAGTGAAAGACCTATCCTGCATATTACCTCCGCCATGCCGTTTGCAAGGGCATAGTTTGTATCGCCTGCGCCGTTTAAAAAGCCCCTTGTGGTGTGGATAATACCAAGCGACCAGTAGAAAAGTGAGGTTATGATAAGCGCTTTTGCCGATATGCTTATAACAGTCTTGCCCTTGACAAACCAAGATGTTATCGCTCCGCCGAACAGTGTGAACAGCACAAGCACCACTGCCGAGAATATCACCGATATTTTTATTGCACAAGCAAGACCTTTCTGCGCACGTTTTTCTTTTCCTGCACCGATATTCTGTCCTGTGAATGTTGAAACCGCCGCATTAAGTGAAGAAAACGGCTGTTGAACGAACTGTTCGATACGCATTGAAACTGTGTATGCCGCCATGACCGTTTCGCCAAAGCCGTTTGTCACACGCTGGAGAGCCACCATTGATACCGAGATAAGTCCGTTTTGTATGGCGATAGGCACGCCTGTTTTCACACAGCGGCTCATCATGTCTTTGTCGGCGTGCAGATCGTCGGCGGTGAGTTTTATCTCTCCGCTCACTGCAAAGCAGTACACAATACAAGAAATGGCAGAAAGTGCCTGCGTAAGCACTGTCGCCCATGCCGCACCTGCTATGCCGAATTTGAATACCACCACGAAAAGCAGGTCAAGGAGGGCGTTTAGCAAGCTTGCTGCACCTAAGAATATCAGCGGTGTTTTTGAGTCGTCCAAAGCCCTCATTATGGCGTTTATCCAGTTGTATGCTGCCACCGCTATCGTTCCGCCGCAGCTATCTGCATATACGCCACAGAATCTCCCATAAGCTTGTCAGGAACTTTCAAAAGCTCCAGTATAGGTTTTGCGGCAGGCACGGATAAAAGGCTTATTACAATGCCGAATATAGCTGTAACAAGTGCCGAATTGAATACTGCCGACCGCAGGGCTTTTTGCCTGCCTGCACCGAAATACTGTGCAACAATTATTCCTGCACCCACTGAAAGACCAATGCAAAGGGTGTAAAAAAGATAAGTGATAGAGCCTGTGGCACCAACAGCGGCAAGGGCGTCATCGCCCAGATAACGCCCCACCACCATAGTGTCCACTATATTGTATGTCTGCTGCAAAAGATTTCCTGCAAGCAAGGGCAGTGAAAACATTATTATGTGCCACATTTCACTGCCTTGTGTCATGTCTGTTGTTCTGCTTATTTTAGTCATTATTTTCCTTACGCTTCTTTCTCGCTATGCCGTATATCACTGCACCAACTGCCGCAGCAGCGCAAACGCCCGCCCTAACAGCTATAGGAAGCTTGCTTTTGCCCGACTTAGTGCTTTCAGACTTCGCAGGCTTTTTCTTCTCGAATGGTATTTTTCCACCTGTTACCTGCATAGCGTCAATTGTATATTTGCCTGATTTTATGGTTACCTTTGCGGCGTGAGCGCCCTCAGACAAGCCTTCAAAATGGCATGATATCTCACGCTGACCTGTCCTTGAAACTGTCACGAGCTGTTCATCATCTCCGTCTATTGATACCCCGAGTATAGCGTTTTCTCTTGTTTCACCTGAAAGCGCAAAGCCTGTTCCCTCAAAGCTTACTGTGAAAGAGTCGCCCTCTGTGCCATCTGATATGGTTCGTTTGTAGTTTTTGAAGCTGCTCATAAGGTTGTGTTCCCAGTTGCCCTCAAAAGTGAAGCAAGAGTCTGTTTCGTCAAAGCGAGTTACATATGTGTCACTGCTCTCTACAGGTTCAGCAGAGAAGTTGTCAAAGCTGTTTTTGTTGTATGAGCTGAAAAGTGACGCTCTGCCTGCGCCGATAAGAGATTCGCCTTCGTTCACAGTGTATTCAGCCACCATGTTTCCGTCAATATATCCACGGATAACGTTGTTTACAGCCTCGACTTTCAGCTTGTGAGAAGCTGTGCCGTCAAAGCCGTCTATGCTTCCACTGCTAAGAGTGCCGTCATTTGCTTTAAGCTCCCAGCTTCCGTTCTCATAAAGCTTTATCCAATAGCCACTGTATGAATTGCAGCCAAGCGTGTATCTCAGACCAACGCCCACATAGTTTGATTCTGCGTCCTGCGAAGCCGCAAAAGCAGCGTCAACGTTCACAGAGTAGTTATACCACCTGTCGTCACCGAATGTAGTCACAGGTTCGGGGGTGTAGCCCCACTCGTTGGCTTTCATATCAGCCGTTATCTGCTGAACTAGCATATTGCCCTTGTCGGTCTTTTCCACCTCGAAAGCACCGCCCTGATCTGTTGTGTATCTTGGCGCATTGCCCCTTGATGAAAGATAATTCTCAGGATAGCCTGCATACTCAAAATCGTCCGTATATGGAAGCTTCAAAACAGTGCGTTCGCCCTCGTCAGCGTTTTTGTATTCTGTGCGCTTAGGTGTAACAGTAGAAATTGTCACAATAGAATTTGGCTTCACTGTCACAGAGTATGTATAAGCTCCGCCGTTCTCTGTAGGGGTTATATCCTCAGTTTTCTTGAAATAATTCTCGTCATAGCTGCCGTCAATGCTGTCAGGACCTCTTGTTTCCCATACGCTAACGTTGCTTGACGCCTTGTCAAGTCCTGATACCTTGAGGTCATACTGTATAGGCTCGCTTGTAGTGTTTGTGATAACAGTGCTGTAATTGCCTGTTTCTGTGTCTGTGGCGGTCATATAGCTGTAAACTGCGTCGACGATAGCGTGACCGTCACCGCCTTTTTTGCCGTCGCTGTAGCAGCCGCTGTCAACAAACGCCCAGCCTTTTTCAATGAACTGCGAGAAGTGCAGAGACATATAAAATCCGCTGTCAAGCATATAATAACCGCTCCAAGGTTCGCAGGCTGAGATAAGCTGTTTCTGACAGTAGCAAGCGCCGTCATAGTATGCCGATACCACAGGCTGATACTCATAAAGTGTCATTTTGCCGTTTGGATACATTCCGATTATTCTGTTTGCAATATCAAGGGTGCCGTTTATGCCTGCCAGACCTGAGCCGTCATATCTGTATGTACCCTGCGCATATGCCATTGGCGAGCTTGCTTCGCTGAACCAAAGCTCTTTATTTTCTTCATATGCAAGCTTCTGAGCGTTCTTTGTGGAATCGCTTGTGTAGTGGCTTCCCACCACGTCAACAACCTTCATAAGCTCGCTGTCCTCATACATTCTGTCAGCAAAGCCCCATGTGCAGACCTCTTCTCCGCCGACTATCTTTATCTTTGAGTAGTCATAAGGGGTGTCCTTTTCACTTTTAAGATGAGAGGAAAGATATTTTACCCATTCAATGTCAGCGCTACGCTCGTTCTGTACTGCACTTACATAGTCAAATTCAAGTCCGTATGTTTCATAAGCGGCGTCAAGGGTGCTTTTATACCATTTGTATCTTGCGGCATAAACGTCTGAAGCGTCAGATACCCACTTTGGTTCACTCCACCAAAGCATATCCAAGGTGAGGTCAGGATTTATCTTCTTTGCGTCAGCGGCAAGCTGATAAGCCGCACCTCTTGTTACATCAGCCTTTTCGTCCTCTGTTCTCATTACAGACGGTTCTGTGCCTGATGATGAGTTTATGTCCGCACCCATTTCCAACTTAAGGTGAGTAATGCCGATACCTTCTTTGCCAAACATATACTCGATTATCTGCTCATATACATCAGGGTGTTCAGCCTTGTAATCCAGCAGAAGCCTTGATGAGTTGTTTGCACTCACCATGCCTGCCCCTCTGTAGCGCATATTTTCTTTGAGCTGAGCCGTAGTTCCGTCAATAACTATCTCTCTTGTATTATTTGTATTGCTATCGTTCACCGTTGTTCCCTCCGCACTGCAATTGTAAGCGCCTGCGCTAGATATCATCATGACCAATGCTGACACCATTGAAGCGCTCCTTTTTAGTATCGTCATAAGTTATCCTCCTTGCATAAAGCATGGCTTCTTGTTTTCTTATGACAATTATAAGCTTAAAGGAGTGTATGGTCAATCTGAAATATTTTGCATATTATTAAGATACGAACATTTTGCTTTGAAATATGCTAAGAAAATTCTAATAAAGCTTAAAATATTATTACAAACCTGTTCCTCTTGAACGACGGTATTCTCTTGGCGAAACGCCCTCCAGCTTTTTGAATACGATGCTGAAATAGTTTCTGTCCTCATAGCCCACCTGCTTGCCTATGTCGCCTATGTCAGAGTCGGTGTTAAGAAGCAGAGATTTTGCCTGAGAGATACGTCGTTTTGCAATATATTCAAGGGGACGCATTGAAGTTTCTGCTTTAAAAACACGGCAGAAATGTTGTATTGACACTCCCGCAAGTCCGGCAAGTGTTTCTGCGGTGATATCCTCCATGTATCGGCTGTCAATATACAAAAGCGCCTGCCTTGTAATGCTTCCCACGTTGTTTCGGCTGTCAGGGAAAAGCATTGCAGTCCTCATGGCGAGGATATATTCATACACAAGTGCGGAAGTTTTTTCGCCACAATTCACAGGGTCGGCAGTGGCAACTAAAATTCGCTCAAAAAGCTGAGCGGGTTTTTGGGTGTTTATCTCAGGGGAGAATCTAAAGCTGTCAAAGCCAAGGTTTGCAAGCATTTGCCCCACAAATTCACCACGGAAAACTATCCAGTTTGTTATCCAATTCCCATTTGCAGGATAATATTCATGCGGAACGCTAGGGGGCAGATAAAATGCCGAGCCTTTAGTCTGCACAAATTCTTCTCCCCCGACAATTAGTCTGCCCTCGCCCTCTGAGGTAAAAAGAAGCTGATGTGAAACAAGCCCTTTGTCTCTTGTGACGTGAAATTCAGGGTCGGAAATGCCTATTCCGGTGAGATAAAAGGGAAGGGAAGTCTGCCTGCCAATAACAGGATATATGACCTTTGTCACTGCCACACCTCCTTTTCAAAGTGTAGTTTCTTGGTAAATTATATATCCACAAGGGCAGTTTGTCAATAGTTCGGTGCTTGACTACGGGTAAACATTGTGCTAAACTTTTATACACAGCGTTTTTCGACACAGCGAATGCCCGAAAGGCAGATGAACATTTTGGAAAAAAATCACGATAGGAAAGCATTCAAAGCTCTGATACAGACTGAAGGGTCAGCATTTTCGCTGACCCTTTTGCTTTGCCCTGCTGTTTAATTCTCCGAAACATCAATAACAACATACTCAGACTTGCAGTAATATTATGCTTGCTAACAATTTTAACTGTTTCGCTGTTGAAAAAAGCGACAATAAGTTGTATAATTATCATATAGCAGAATGGAGGAAAGCAATATGTATGAAATGAAACGCACTGTAAATTGCAGCCAGATAGGTTCGCATGGCATAATAAGAAATAGCTGCCTTGTTGACCTTTTGCAGGATTGCTCTGTTATCCACCTTGACACTCACCCTGTTATGTCGCCTTTTTTTGAGAAAGAAAACTGCGTGATGTTTCTTGTGTCAAGACAGCTCGATATCGTCCGCAGACCTGAGCAAAACGAAAAGCTCACCGTCAAAACATGGACATATGAGCTAAAAAGAATGTATGGCTACAGAAACACAGTTATATATGACGAAAATGGTGATATCTGCGTGAAGTCTATAGCTTCTGGCGCTTTCATGGACAAAACCTCTCAGCGGCCTATAAAAGTTCCACAGGAGCTTGTTGATAGGGTGAAGCTCTATCCAAAGCTTGATATGGAGTATCTTCCAAGAAAGATAGCCCTACCTGATACTGAGCCACAGGTGTATGAGGATATCCCGGTGCTGAAATGCTATATCGACATGAACGAACACGTCAATAATGCGAGATATCTTGACATAACAGACGAGTTTGTGGAAAATGAGTCTGCTGTGAAGCGTATCCGTGTGGAATATAAAAATCCCTTGAAGCGTGGTAAAGTCATAAAGGCTCTTGTTTATACCGATGAGGGCAGAAAATTTGTGGAGCTTTGCGATGAAAATAATAAGCCATATTGCATTACTGAGTATGATTATAGGTCATAATGCACAAATCGAAGCTTGCAATAAGCTGACTCTGTTGTATAAAACATAGAAAGCATATTAATCCTATTGACATAGTAGGAATAAAGTGATATAGTATAACCATAGCAAACATAAGCGGTACAGAAAACCGCATAAAATAATTTTCATATCGGAGGTAGATTAAAATGTCAAAGATCTATAAGGGCGTTTCGGAGCTTATCGGAAAAACTCCAATAATCGAAGCAGTTAATTTTGAAAAGGCAGTAGAGGCTGACGCAACTATCCTGCAAAGCTTGAATATTTCAATCCGGCAGGAAGCGTTAAGGACAGAGTTGCACTTGCAATGATCGAGGAAGCTGAGAAGAAGGGCGTTCTCAAGAAAGGTGCAACTATCATTGAGCCTACATCAGGAAACACAGGTATCGGTCTTGCGGCTGTGGGCGTATCAAAGGGCTACAAGGTAATTCTTACAATGCCTGAAACAATGAGTATCGAAAGAAGAAATCTTCTTAAGGCATATGGCGCACAGATAGTTCTCACAGAAGGCGCAAAGGGCATGACAGGTGCTATCAAGAAGGCTGACGAGCTTAAAGGCGAGATCGAGAACTCAGTTATCCTCGGTCAGTTCGTAAACCCAGCAAACCCAGCCGCTCACTTTGCAACAACAGGTCCTGAGATCTGGGAAGATACAGACGGTAAGGTAGATATCTTTATCGCAGGCGTTGGTACAGGAGGAACAGTAACAGGTGTTGGTCAGTATCTCAAATCAAAGAACCCTGACGTTAAGATAGTAGCAGTAGAGCCTGCAACTTCACCTGTTCTTTCACAGGGCAAATCAGGTCCACACAAAATTCAGGGTATCGGCGCAGGCTTCGTTCCTGATGTCCTCGATACAAAGGTTTATGACGAGATCCTTCCTATCGAGAATGAGGACGCTTTCAAGACAGGCAACAAGTTCGCTAAAACAGAGGGTATCCTTGTTGGTATTTCATCAGGCGCAGCACTTAAAGCAGCTGAGATACTTTCAAAGAGACCTGAGAACAAGGGCAAGACTATCGTTGCACTTCTCCCTGATACAGGTGAGAGATATCTTTCAACAGCACTTTTCGAGAGCTGATTTCTCAAACATATAAAATCGGAAAAGGGCAGACAGTCAGGCAAGCTGACGTGTGACCCAATGAACAAGCTTTCTTCGATCAAATCCGATATAAAAAGCCGCAGGGCATACAGTTTTTACGCTGTACGCCCTGCGGCTTTTATTAAGGCAACACCGCACAAAGCCCACCTGACGGCTTTGCACGCCATCTGCTTGCAGATTTTCCGTCATATCACACAAAAATCCCTTGACATACGACAGTATGCCTGCGGAATTTTTATGCGATCTGACAAAAAAATCTGACTACGCATCTGACGCACAATCTTTGTGCGGTATTGCCTTAAAGAATCCCCTTATAAGCTTTAACCCATTATATTATTATCAGAATAATCAGGCTCATACTCATAATCTATTCCGAGAGCATCTGAGAAAGCCTTTGAAAGCTTGTCGTAATCAATGCCGAGTGCATTGTCTGTGTCATAAGAATTATCCGAATCGTCACCATCTGCCGAGTTTACAGAAATTCCAAAGCAAACCTTGTCCCCTGCGTCAATAACAGGTGTGGAAGAGATGTTGTAATCGTCAATGTAAAAGTTTGATATTATGTTTGTGACCTGCTCCGCAACAGCAGTGCTGCCTGCTCCATCCGGTACGTCCAGTGACATATATACAGTTTTCCCTTTATCTGACATTGCTTTCTTTATGCGCTCAGGTATATCATAAACGCTGTCAAGCTTCTTGGCATTCTTGCATATGTAGCAATCGTCAGTGGCAGTGCATTCAGGGAAGTCCTCTTTGTTCCAAGGATAAGAGCCGTCGTCCTTTGCAGTGTCAGGTACGTTGAAATATGCGTAGTCAGGAGCTTCGGCGCCGCCGTCAAATGTCACATCAAGGTGATACCATTTGCCGTCTATCTTCACAACGTTCCAAGCGTGTTCGCCGTTTTCTGTTGAGTGTATTATCTTGCTGTCGATACCCAGAACATCAAAAAACAGCTTTATTGTTGTTGCGTTTCCAACACAGATAGTAGAGTGGTCATGGAAAAATCCGTAAGGATTGTATGACTCGTCATCTTCACTTTCATCAGATATCGCCACAAGAGAATCGTCATTAAAGTGGGTCTGAGAGAACACATAATCATAAACAGCCTTTTCCTTGTCATATTCGCTCATGCCGTCTTTGATTATCTCGCCCACAGCCTTTTTTAGCTCTTTGAGTATGTATTTGTCCTTATCGTCAGTGAGCTTTGAATCATCACCCGACTTGTAAGCTTCAACCACTGCCGTATCATCATAGATAGGGTGTATCTCACCGTTTACGTTGCCGTCACCGTCTGCGGGATCAAATATATCCTCCCCCAGAATGTTAGAAAGCGTGTTTTCCAGCTTTTCAAGCTTGTCGTTAAGCTCTTTTATCTTCTCGCTGTCGCTGCTTTCTGATTGTGATGATGTGCTTTTAGCAATTTTAGTATCAGAACTGCTTTTATCTTTTGCACAACCTGTCATACCCGCTGTAAGGCAGGTCAGACAAAGTGCAAGGGTAAGTATTTTTTTCGCTGTTGTCATTTTCTTTCCTCCGTTTTTTAATTTATCATGTCTGTTATCTCGTCAGATATCTCGTCAGCATTGTTAGAGATAACAAGCACCCAGTAATCTCCAGCCTGAAATATCTTTGCCGCCTGTATTTTTTTTGTTTCTTCAGGCTTGTAGTTTTCATACTGATTAAGTCTGTAGCTCAGCCTGTCTGCAAGCTGGCTTTTTGCACTGCTTCCGTCAGCCATTTTGAGCATTGATATCTCGTCAGCATAATTGCCGTCAGAGGAGTAAAGTATTCCTCCATCGCTGAGCTTGTCAGCTTCTATACCATAAAGCTTTTCGGTATTCTTTGTGAAGCTGTCCTCACCGTAAAAAGTCGAAGCGTCCATGTGGTCGCCCTCTATTGCCGAAAGGATATCCTTTGCAGTTTTACCGCTGTCTGCCGTAGATGTAACAGCACTTTCGGAGGCCTCAGACGAAATGGCGTTGTCTGCTCCGCATGATGTCATTGAAAGCGTGGTAAGAACTGTAAGTGCAGATGTTATCACGCAAAGTACTCTAAGAAACATATCTTTCCCCTTTCTCTGTCAGCCTTTCCTGACGACTTAAATTATAGCATTTTTGCAAGCTGTTTTCAATGGATTTAAGAAATTCGTAAGAAAAAACACCATAAAAATATCCGCCCTGTAAAAAGACGGATATTTTACAATGTTGTTACCAAGGCTTAACAGTGCCAACTATCTCAGAGATGTTGTTTATACCGTTGTCTTCGCAGATTTTTGCATACCCTCGGCTATCTTCACAGGTGCATAAGGGTCAGCAAATATTGCCGCACCTACCTGAACAGCACCTGCGCCTGCCATCATCATTTCAATGGCGTCTTCCCATGTGGCGATACCGCCCATGCCCATAACAGGTATTTTAACAGCGTTTGCCACCTGCCATACCATTCTTACGGCAACAGGGAACACCGCAGGACCGGAAAGTCCGCCCACGTTGTTTTTCAGTATAGGACGGCGTGTTTTTATGTCGATACGCATACCGAGAAGCGTGTTTATAAGGGAAACAGCGTCAGCACCGTTTGCCTCAACAGACTTTGCAATGTCCACAATGCTTGTAACGTTCGGTGAAAGCTTTACCATAAGAGGCTTTTCTGTAACGTCCTTTACAGCCTTTGTGACCTCACCTGCAACGTTGCAGTCGGTGCCGAATGCCGCTCCGCCCTGCTTTACGTTCGGGCAGGATATGTTAAGCTCTATCATGTCAACAGCCGTGCCGTTGAGCTTTTCTGCAAGCTCTGCACATTCTTCAATAGTTGAGCCTGCTATGTTGGCGATTATCCTTGTGTCTTTTGTTACAAGGTTTGGAAGCTCGTAGTTTATGAACTTGTCAACGCCGCCGTTTTGAAGTCCAACAGAATTGAGCATACCGCTTGGAGTTTCCGCAACTCTAGGACCGGGGTTGCCCTCACGGCGGTGAAGCGTAGTGCCTTTTACGGATATTCCGCCCAGCTTTGAAAGGGGATAGAACTGCTCGTACTCTCTGCCGTAGCCAAATGTTCCGCTTGCAGGGATAACAGGGTTTTTGAACTCAACTCCGCAGAAATTCACATTTATCCTATTCATCAAACACTACCTCCTCGCTGTCGAATACAGGACCGTCCTTGCAAACGTGAGAATTGAACTCCTGACCGTTCTTTACAGTGCGGCATACGCATACAAGACACGCACCCACGCCGCAAGCCATTCTCTGCTCAAGTGATACCTGACAGTAAATGCCGTTTTCCTCACATATCTTCGTGATATTTTTGAGCATTATCATTGGACCGCAGGCATAAACGATATCAGGCTTTTCCCTTTTAAGCACGTCAAGAAGTGCGTCAGTAACAAAGCCCTTTCTTCCTGCTGAGCCGTCGTCAGTGCAAAGCTGAACGTCACAGCCCATGGCCTTGAAGTCCTCCTGCAAAATAACAGCCGCAGCGTTTCTGAAACCGCTTATAACAGTGGCGTTCTCGCCGTATTCCTTTGCAATGCCCACCATTGGAGGCGTGCCTATGCCGCCGCCGATACAGACAGCTTTTTTGCCCTTTTCAAGCACCTTGAAGCCGTTGCCCAGCGGTGCGATAATGTCAACAAGGTCGCCCTTGTTAAGCTCGCTTATCTTGTCAGTGCCGTGACCTCTTACCTCAAAAACAAGGCGGATAGTACCCTTGTCCTTGTCGATATCGCAAATAGAGATAGGTCTGCGGAGGAAAAAGCCCTCTGCCTGCACCTGTGCGAACTGTCCTGCCTTTGCCGCCTTTGCAATGTGCGGACAGTATATCTCAATGTCAAAAATTCCTTTTGCAAGGGTCTTTTTTGAAACTATTGGGTATTTACCCTGCTTGTACATTAAAAATCCTCCCTGTACTTAGTTCTTTACCTCATTCGGAGCGTTCACCGCATCAAAAACGAGAGTGACCGAGTTATCATTATCAGTATAAGTAAGCTTTAGCGTGTAAGAGTCAGCAAAATAGCCTATCTCCTGCCTTTTGGACATATTCTCCCAACCGGCAGGCGGTGCAAAATCCACTCCGCTGTCATCAACAAAGATAAGATCAAGATCGTCGCCGTCCATTTCGATAGTGCCTTTTAAGCAGGGGTTGCCTGCTTCTGCGTCATACATGAGATAGTTGCCGTCTGAACGGATAATAAGGCTGAGATAGCCCGAATAAAGCTCGCTGTTGTCAAGGGGCGTTTCACGGCATTTCCACTCGCCTACGATACATCTTGGAAAATCGCTTTGCTCCTGCTGACTTTCCATCAAAGAGCTTGTGTCTTCATTCTTTGCGCAGGAGCATAAAAGCAATGCTCCCACCGTCGCTGTAAACAATATAACGCCCTTTGCTGTCATACTCAGTCACTCCTTTAGTGTTTATTCAAGTGTGATCTTTGGCAGATATGAGATTATATCCTCTTTCATTCTGATAACTTCACGTCTTGCAGCCTTTGCAAAATCGTGCTCGTCGCAGTTATCCTCTTTCTTGTAAGCACACATTACGCCACGGGAGGAGTTTACTATCGCACCAAGTCCATGATCGTCAAATGCCTTTGATACGCCCTCAGCACCGCCTCCCTGTGCACCGTAGCCCGGTACAAGGAAGAATGTGTGCGGCAGAGCCTTTCTCATTTCAGCAAGCTGCTCAGGATAAGTCGCACCCACAACTGCGCCAACACCGCTGTAGCCATACTTGCCCATAACGTCCTTGCCCCACAGTTCGCACATTGAGCCCATTGTGGCATAAACTGTCTTGTTGCCTATCATAAGATCCTGAAGCTCACCACTTGACTTGTTTGATGTCTTTACAAGAACGAAAATGCCCTTGTCATATTTTCTGCACTGGTCAAGAAGCGGATTTATTCCGTCTGAGCCGAGATAGCCGTTTACAGTGAGAGCGTCTGCACCGAAAGCTTCCACAAGCTCACCGCCAACGTCAGTAAGACCAAGATGTGCGGTTGCGTAAGCTTCCATAGTTGCGCCGATATCGTTTCTCTTTCCGTCTGTCATGACGAACATACCTTTTTCTTTTGCATACTGTATAGTCTTGTAAAGGGTCTTTACACCCTCGTAGCCATACATTTCATAGTATGCAGCCTGTGGCTTGATAGCAGGGCAGATATCGTGTATCTCGTCGATTATAGTCTTGTTGAACTCCCATATAGCCTTTGCCGCACCCTTGAGCGTCTTGCCGTATTTCTTGAACTTCTTTTCCTTGATGTATTCAGGAACATAGTCAAGCTTTGGGTCAAGCCCCACTACTGACGGGTTCTGTGTCTTTACGATATTTTCAATAAGTCTGTCAAATGCCATTTTTATCTTCCTTTCGGATATTTTTATATTAAAGCTCAAAAACGAGCTTTCCTCTGCATATTGTGTACATTACCTTGCCTTTGAGCCTTGTGCCTTTGAACACGCTGTTTTTGCTCTTTGAATTAAGCTCCGCAGGGATAACTTCCCATTCATAGTCAGGGTCAAAGATACAAAGGTCGCATCTTTCGCCAACTGCTATTTTGATAGGCTCAAGCCCCATTATCTTTCTCGGATTTACCGACATTATCTCTGCTATCTTGTCAAGACCGCATTTGCCGCTGTGATAAAGCTTTGTAAGCGTAGCTGCAAGGGAAGTTTCAAGTCCCACAACACCGTTTGGAGCTTTCTCAAAGTCAGCCTTTTCTTCTGCGGAGTGTGGAGCGTGGTCGGTGATGATGCAATCGATAGTGCCGTCAAGAACAGCTTCCTCAACAGCCGCCCTGTCCTCCTCAGTTCTAAGTGGAGGCGACATTCTGAAATCAGCGTCATGGGCTAAAAGCTTTTCGTCTGTGAATGTGAAATAGTGCGGCGCAGTTTCGCAGGTGACCCTAACGCCGTCCTTTTTCGCCGCTCTTATGATGTTCACAGAGCCTTTGGTGGAAACGTGGCATATGTGAACTCTCGCATTGCAGCTCATTGCAAGGCATATCTCACGGGCTGTGATATAGTCCTCAGAGGCTCTGTCCATGCCCTTTACTCCAAGCTTTTCGGATATCTCGCCCTTGTTGATGATACCACCGTTTATTATCTTCAAGTCCTCGCAGTGAGAAGTCACGATAAGACCGTTCTCGTTAGTCTTTTCGATAGCCTGACGCATAAGCTCAGCGTTCTCAACAGGTCTGCCGTCATCTGAAATGGCGGTAACTCCTGCGGCTTTGAGTGCGTCATAGTCGCAAAGCTCCTGACCTTTCATGCCCTTTGTAACGCAGGCAATAGGGAAAACGTCGATACCTGTTTTCTTTGCCTTTTCAAAAACGTATTTCACGCCCTCAGGGGAGTCGATAGGCGGCTTTGTGTTCGGCATACAAGCGACGCCCGTGAAACCGCCAGCCTTTGCGGCGTTCGCACCTGTGATGATGTCCTCCTTGTAGGTAAGACCAGGGTCACGAAAGTGAACGTGCATATCGAAAAGCCCAGGCAATGCACAAAGCTTGCCCTTTGCGTCGATAACTCTCTGAGCATGCTCGTCAGTTTTTCCAAGGCTGACTATCTTTCCTCTGTCAATGCCTATGTCCGTTATACCGTCAAGCCCTGTCTGCGGGTCGCAGGCACGGATATTTTTGATCAGTAGCTCCATTTTTACTCCTTTTTTATCTTAATCAAGTCTTTACTGCACAAAAGCTGCGGCTAAACATATCGTTCAGCCGTAGCCCTTGAAAATTCGTTATTTGCCGTCATAGAACGAGCCTTCGGAGTCTTTTCTCTCGCAAGAGTAAACGCCATCGGAGTTCTGGAAGATGAACTTGCAGGTAGCGACCTTGTCGCCCTCGTCCTCAGACGGTACAGAAAGGTTTTTGTAGGAAATAGTCGAGAAGAACTTCATTCTCAGACCGATATCAACTGTTGTATCTCTGTCAGACGGATTTACAAGAAGCTGTATCTTTCCGCTTCCCCCGTCCTCCTGAATTTTAAACCAGCCCTTTGCGATAACTGAGCTGTCATCAGCGCGAGTGATAGTGAAATCGCCCTCGTCAGAGAATTCAAAAGTAATGTTTGCGTCCTTATCTGTCCATGTTCCAGAGATAAGCTCTCTTGAATCGCCTGATCTTGACGGCTGATTGAATACATATGTGCAGATGAAAACACCTACTACTACAAGAACTACAAAGAGTATTCCAAGCAAGCCTGAAATGAATTTTTTCATATTATTCCGCCTTTCTCCCTTACTATTTTGTGTCGGATATTAGTCCTTTATCTGAAGTATAGCACCTCTGTTTGCCGAAGTTACAAGTGAAGCGTATCTTGCAAGATAGCCTGTTGTTACCTTTGGCTGTCTTGGTTTCCAGTTCTTTCTTCTTTCAGCAAGCTCCTCGTCAGATACTTTAAGTGTGATAGAGCAGTTGTCGATATCTATTGCTATCATATCGCCTTCTTCAACCAGAGCGATAGGGCCGCCTACAGCTGCCTCAGGTGAAACGTGACCGATAGAAGCACCTCTTGAAGCACCGCTGAAACGTCCGTCAGTGATAAGTGCAACAGTTGAGCCAAGACCCATGCCTGCGATAGCAGATGTAGGATTGAGCATCTCTCTCATTCCAGGACCGCCCTTTGGTCCCTCGTAACGGATAACGACAACGTCGCCCTCAACTATCTTGCCGCCTCTGATAGCAGCGATAGCGTCCTCCTCGCAGTCGAATACTCTTGCCGGACCTTCGTGGGCAAGCATTTCAGGTGCAACGGCAGAACGCTTAACAACGCAGGTGTCAGGAGCAAGGTTTCCTCTGAGAACTGCGATTCCGCCTGTCTGTGAGTATGGATTGTCTATTGGTCTGATAAGCTCAGGGTTCTTGTTTACAACGCCGCTGATGTTCTCGCCTACTGTCTTGCCTGTGCAGGTGAGGCAGTCTGTGTTGATAAGGTTCTTCTTGTTGAGCTCGTTAAGAACAGCGTAAACGCCGCCAGCTTCGTTAAGGTCTTCCATATATGTATGACCTGCTGGAGCAAGATGACAGAGGTTTGGCGTTCTCTTTGATATCTCGTTTACAAAGTCAAGGTCAAGCTCTACTCCACACTCGTGAGCAATAGCAGGGAGGTGAAGCATTGAGTTTGTTGAACAGCCAAGCGCCATATCAGCTGTGATAGCGTTGATGAAAGCGTCCTTTGTCATGATATCTCTTGGTCTGATGTTCTTCTTGTAAAGCTCCATTACCTGCATACCTGCGTGCTTTGCAAGCTTGAGTCTTTCAGAATATACAGCAGGGATAGTGCCGTTTCCTCTAAGACCCATGCCAAGAACTTCTGTAAGGCAGTTCATAGAGTTTGCAGTGTACATACCTGAACAGCTTCCGCAAGTCGGACAGGCTTTGTTCTCAAATTCCTCAACGTCATCAAGAGTGAACTTGCCTGCGTTGTAAGTACCAACAGCCTCGAACATACTTGAAAGGGAAGTCTTTTTGCCCTTAACGTGACCAGCCAGCATTGGACCGCCTGATACGAAAATTGTAGGAACGTTTACTCTTGCGGCTGCCATGAGCAGACCGGGAACGTTCTTGTCGCAGTTTGGTATCATAACAAGAGCGTCAAAGTGATGAGCCAAAGCCATGCACTCTGTTGAGTCTGCGATAAGGTCACGGGTAACGAGAGAATACTTCATTCCCATGTGACCCATAGCGATACCGTCGCAAACAGCGATAGCAGGGAATACAACAGGTGTTCCGCCTGCCATTGCAACGCCCATTTTAACAGCTTCAACTATCTTGTCAATGTTCATGTGACCGGGAACTATCTCATTATATGAAGATACGATACCAACGAGAGGTCTGTCCATTTCTTCCTTTGTCATGCCAAGAGCATTGAAAAGTGATCTCTGTGGAGCTTTGTCTACTCCGTCACAAAAATAATTACACGCCATTTTTATTACCTCTTTTGAAAAATATATTACTGAGAGCGGTATTATTCTCCGTCCTCATTTTCTTTTGTTTCAGCCTCGTCTGAGCTTTCCTCTGTCTTTGCAGGGTGCAGACGCTTTCTCACACCGTATGCAGAGCAGTATTCGCAAACGATATCCAGCACTGAGAATATGATAAGCATAAAATTCATTGAGAAGATACCTGTCACAAGCACGAATGCCGCAGGGATAATGAAAAGCGGGATCCCAGTGCCGTAAATATCTTCAAAATGATTGCCTTTTTTATATTGCCTTATCCAAAGCACCCAGTAAAGTGCGATAACGAGCAGTGCAACAACAGCCCATATTATGAAAAGCAGCTTGCTTGAAAAGCCTACCTTGTAATCTCCGATAGCAAGGCACATATAACCTATGCAGCCAAATCTGCCCACACACTTTGCAATGAAAACGATAATGTTCTCGTCCTCAAGCTCAGGCTTGTCGGCAGGTGTCTTGAAGCAGGCTATCACCGCAGGTATCAGCAAAAGCAAAGTAGGAATAAAGCCAATTATACTGAACTTCATTTCGTTTATCCTCCTTAGCGGAATGGTCTGTCTTCTATGGCAACTACTTCTCTACGGAATGTGCGTGCCGCTTCGTCAACAGCAGCCATAAGCTTTTTTTCAAGTGGAGTTCCCACAACATCAGCATTGTAACATACACCGATGTAGCTTTGGGGGTTGAACTCATCATGGAATTGACAGTTATAAAAATACTCTATCTTGCCAAACCTGTTTTTCACCTTGGCTTTGAACTGTATTCTAGATCCCATATCATCAACACGCAGGAACATCATTGCATTGTCAGGCGTGCCGCCATTTTGACATTTATCTATCATATGGTATATTTCATTATCAGGCGCACTTACCATTTCAAAATAAGGTGTGTTGTGGTCTGAATAATTATCATCAAAGTCATCGTCACAGTTTGGCAGATACATTGCGCCATAATCAAATTCACATTCTGTTTCGATGAAATCACCGCTCAGGTCAAATGATACTTTCACCCTTATTTCTGCGTCCTTGCCGTCGAATATCTCATAGGTTATCTCTCTTGACGGCTTTGCAGGAATGCTCGCTGTGTCAAGAACTTCCTGCGGTGTGGTATATGTCGGTCTTGTATAAGCACAATTGCTTCTCTTGCTTGAACTTGTGTTTGAAGTGGCAGTGCTTGGTTTGCTTGAAGCCGTGGAGCTTGAAGTGCCATTTATAGCTTCATTCTTTTTATCCATAGCCTGATCAAACAGGTCTTTAAGTCCTGTCGGACCATTGCCGTTCTTTGCCGCAGCGTTGTCTATTGCGTCAACTGCACCCTTTAAAAGCTTATCAAATAATCCCATTGTAGTTGCCCCTTTTCTTTTTTGTTATTTATTTCTTGTGTGAAAGTCCAAGAAATGCAGCACCGATAATGCCTGCGTCATTTCCAAGCTTTGCAATAACTATCTCAGTGTTCTTTGCTGAGTTCTTTGTGTAAACTTCCTTAGCCACAAGCTCTTTCAGTGGCAGGAGCAGAGGGTCGCCCTCGTTGCATACGCCGCCGCCGATACAGAGAATATCAGGCTGGAAGATGTTTATTGTGTTTGTGATTCCGCAGGCAAGATACTTTATGTATTTGTCAACAACTTCCTTGCCTGCCTTATCGCCTGCTCTCATGGCGTTGAACGCAGTTCTTGCGGATACCTTGCCGTCCTCTTCGTTCATTTTCCACATGATAGAGTCCTTGTCCTCGAACATAGCCTCTTTTGTCATTCTTACAAGACCTGTTGCAGAAGAAAATACCTCAAAGCAGCCGTGTCTGCCGCAAGTACACTGCGGACCGTTAGGTCGATAACAGTGTGACCTATCTCAGCGCCTGCAAAGTTGAAGCCTGAATATATCTTTCCGTTAATGATTATTCCTCCGCCAACGCCTGTGCCCAGAGTGATGCAAACAGCGTCGTTCGCACCCTTTGCTGCACCGGCAACATACTCGCCGTATGCCGCAGCGTTAGCGTCGTTCTCAACATAGCAAGGCTTGTCGATAAACTTCTTCATAAGGTCAACAACGTGGAAGTTAAGGAAACCAAGGTTGTTTGAATACTCAATAACGCCAGTGTCAGAATTTGCAGTGCCAGGTGTACCGATACCTACAGACTCTATCTGCTCTATCTCCAGCCCTGCATTCTTTACAGCTTCCAAAGCGACCTTAGCCATATCCTCGCAGATCTCCTCCGCAGGTCTTGGCAGATTGGTCTTGCAGGTAGCCTTTGCGATTATCTCAAATTCTTCATTTACAACACCTGCTTTGATGTTAGTGCCGCCAAGATCAATACCAATGTAATACTTCATAATAATTTCTCCCTTTTATTTTCTGAGCTTACTGAGCGTTATCGCTCTCAGTGTCATCGTCATATTCGTGAAAGTTTATCTCTTCCTTTTCCTCTTTTGGCTTTTGGGCTTCAGCCTTTTTTGCTATGGCGTCATATACCAGAAGATACACAAGCTCCAGCACCACAAAGCTGATAAGACCTATCCAAAATGAGCTTGCAACAAATCCGATAATAAAAGCGATCACAAGTGCGCCAAGCTCACCTATCTCCTTTTTTAGGTCAAGTTTAAGCATTTATCTCACCTTAGTCTATCTTTGTAAGCACGAATGTGCATTTGCCCTCAACAGTATACTTGCCTGTGCCTGCTGAAATGAATACGCTTTCGCCCTTCTTTGCACAAACAGTTTCGCCACCGCTGATAACAGGCTCGCCCTCGAGAACGAGAATACTGTTGAAGCTGTTTTCGTCAGCGTCAAGCTCAGCCTTTGTTTCAACGTTCACTCTGTATGTTGTGAAGTATTCGCATTTTGAAAGAAGCTTTATGTCATAGCCGTCCTTCTTCTCAACAGGTGTCTCAGGATACTGCTCAGCAGGAGCAAGCTTTGTTACGTCAAGAGCCTTGTTAACGTGAAGCTCTCTAGGCTTGCCGTCCTTGCCAACTCTGCCATAGTCATAAATTCTGTATGTAGTGTTTGAATTCTGCTGTATCTCAGCAATAAGGATACCCTTGCCGATAGCATGGAGCGTGCCTGACTTGATGAAGAAAACGTCGCCCTTCTTAACAGGTACAGCGTTTGTTACTTCAAGAAGCGTGTTGTCAGCGATCCTTCTTGCAAATTCTTCCTTTGTTATCTCGTGCTTGAAACCGTAGAGAAGAGTTGCACCCTCGTCACAGTCAACAACATACCACATCTCGGTCTTGCCGTATTCGCCTTCAACTCTCATTGCATAATCGTTGTCAGGGTGTACCTGTACAGAAAGATTGTCCTTAGCGTCAATGAGCTTAATAAGGATAGGGAAGTTCTCAAATCTTTCGCAATTTTTGCCAAGAACGCCCTTGCCTGCCTTTTCGATATACTCGTTGAGTGTCAGACCCTTGTATTCACCGTCAGCCACAACGCTTGGACCGTCCTTATGACAAGAAAGCTCCCAGCTCTCTGCGACCTTATCATAATCGCACTTTTTGCCGTACTCATCTCTAAGTCTGGTACCGCCCCAGATGTAGTCCTTAAATGCTGGATCAAGTTTAAATATTGACATTTTATATAGCCTCCAATTAATAAATATACCTTTTAATATAATACCATAACTCCGTCTATAAGTCAATATTTCTGGTATAAAAAAAGCAGGAGAACGAACTGCTCGTCCTCCTGCTGACAGCGTTATTTTTTACTTCTTTTCGTCCTCATCGTTCTTAGACTCGTCAAAAAGGTTTTTCTTGTCTACAAATTTGCCGGTGCTTACGTCAAAGGCTTCGCTTGACTTCTTGTTCATGATTATCACAATTACCACAACTGCGATAGCGATTCCTGCAATGACCGCAATAACTATGATAATAGGGTTTGTTCCCTT
Source organism: Ruminococcus sp. AM31-15AC (assembly GCF_003462045.1). Lineage (NCBI taxonomy): Bacteria > Bacillati > Bacillota > Clostridia > Eubacteriales > Oscillospiraceae > Ruminococcus > Ruminococcus sp. AM31-15AC. The sequence continues at coordinate 21,245 of NZ_QTYG01000033.1, forward strand.
TGAGTCTTTTTCTTCCTTTTCTGCATAAGTCTTTGTCTTGCAGTTTGTTATCTTTACACCGGTCACCGTTATCTTCGCTCTGTCAGTTGCACCTACCATTATTTTGTATACCTGGCTAAAATCATCTGTGCCGTATGCAGTTGCGATAGACTCAAAGTCATATGTAGCCGTTGTTTCGTCAAACTCAACAGGGGCTATCTTTGCCCAAACTGCACCGTCCTGTGCCACTGATGTAGTTGTATTCTCCCAGCTCTGAAAAATAAGCTCTGCACTGTATTTGTTGCCTGACTTTTCGTTTACGTCCTCACTGTTGAATGTAACAACTATCTTTGAATCCTTTGTGAGCCTTGTAGCATTGAAGTCGCCCTGTTCAATGGTGAGAGATTGTGTCCAATTGCTTGCGGCTTCTGCGGAGGAGCAATCTATTGTAACGTCCTCAGTTTCTGCATCTTCGGCAAAAGCAGTCAGTGTGCATGAGAATATTGAAGCGCAGGCGATGATAGCAGACATTGCTGCCGATAAAAATTTCTTCATTTTCTTTTTCCTTTCAAATTCTTACAAAATATAATTTTGCACAAAACCTAACCCTGATATTTGTGCATACCCTCTGATAATAAAGCATTATAACATAATTAAAAATAAAAATCAATAACCATAATGCACAAATAATCACAGTATTTAAGGAACTATTTTACTTTTTTGAGAAAATGATCTGCAGAAAGCTTTTCCACATTGCGTCCTTGCAGTTTAATTTCCTAAATTCTGCTTTAGGACTTGCTTTACAGACAGTATCATGATATAATGATAAGAAAAGTCTTGATATAGAGGTACACAAAATGAAAATAATGGCAATAGATTATGGTGACGCAAGAACAGGCTTTGCAATAAGCGACCGCTCTGAGTTTCTTGCTTCTCCTATTGGCACTGTTCCTGAGAGAAACGCCGAAAGGCTTGCAGATAAGGCGGCTCAGACAGCGGCTGAATACGGTGCAGGTGAGATAATAGTAGGTCTGCCTATAAACATGAACGGCACGGAAGGGCCAAGAGCAGAGAAGTGCAGGGCGTTTGCTGAGCTTTTGAAAGAGCGTACCAACCTGCCGGTGAGAATGTGGGACGAGCGTTCCACAACTGTCACCGCACACAATATCCTTAACGAAACAAACGTCAGGGGAAAGGCAAGAAAGGCTGTTGTAGATACAGTTGCCGCAACGATAATTTTGGAGGGCTATCTTGAATACAGAAGAAAAAAAGCAAAGCAGGCTGACTAAAAAACAGAAAAGAAATATCATCATAGTGATAATAGTGCTTGCGGTAATGATATTAGCCGATTTCGTGTGGTCTAATACCTATATCGAGGTCAAAAAGCTGTCTGCGCATTTTGATAACTTACCTGAGGGCTTCGAGGGCTGTAAGATAGTTCAGATATCTGACTTCCACAACGAGTGGGGCAAAGGCTACGTAGATAGGCTGACGGAAAAGGTCAAAGACTGTGAGCCTGACTATATCTTTGTTACAGGGGACAGCGTAGATCAGATCTTCCCCGATGTTGACCGTTCCCTTGAGCTTATGAAAAAGCTCCCTGAGATATGTCCTGTCTATCTTGTTATGGGCAACCATGAATATAATCTTTCTCAGGAGGAAAGGGAAAAGTTTGTTGCAGGCTGTGAAAGCTATGGTGTAAACGTCCTCTATAACGAGCATACCACACTCACACGAAATGGTGATACTATAAGCCTGTTGGGCTTTGACAATATGGAAAATGACAGCAAGGCTTTTTCTCAGGTCACAGAGGATTTTGTCATACTGCTAAACCACTATCCTGAGGATTGCAACTATTTCAGCAAGACCGCAGTGCAGTATGGTACGCATATCGATATCGACTTCACAGGTCATGCACATGGCGGACTTATAAGGCTTCCCTTTGTGAATGGTCTTTATGCACCTGGTCAGGGTCTATTCCCGAAATACACCGACGGCACTTACAGCGTGAACGATACAACCCTTGTGGTGTCAAGGGGAGTAGGCAATAGTGGCTGGACACAGCGTTTCTCAGACCCTTTTGAACTTGTGCTTTTCACTCTTGAAAAATAACTCTTTCAGTCCCATTAGGATAAGGAAAATACCGAAAGCTTTTGAAAGCAGGCTTTGCTCTATCCTGTTTGCAAGCCATGCTGATATGATAACAGCAGCCGTTCCCCACAAAACTGCGGGAACGGCTTTTTTCCATTCCACAAGCTTGTTTTTCGTGTGAAGCACAAGGCTTATTATTGCGATAGGGATAAAAAACACAAGATTTATCCCCTGCGCCGCTAGTTGCGAAAAGCCTGCAAAGACCGTCAGATAAACTATAAGCACCATTCCGCCCCCAAGACCCATGGAGGCAAAGATACCTGTGAGAAAAGCCACCGCACATATGGTATACCAAGCCATAATATCACCCTATTTCATAAATATCCTCACGCCTGCAATTATCATAAGTGCGCCAAAAATACGTTTTAGCAGGCTGTTTGAAAGCTTTTTCATGAGCATTGCACCCACTGCCGCACCCACTATCCCAAGGGGTATGAACTTCACTGCCTGCCAAATGTCAAGACTTCCGCCCTTGAAATATACAAGACCGCTTATAATAGACAATGGAAGCGTTATAGCAATGGACGTGGCATGAGCTTTTTTCGCCTCACTGCCGCCTTTTTCAAGCATAGGCACTGCTATCATTCCACCGCCCGAGCCGAAAAATCCGTTGCATATCCCCACGGCTATACCTGTGAGTACATTGAAGTATTTTTTATTTATACGCAAAAAAATCACCCCATACTATTATCTGTACAGGGTGATGATTTATTCACTGAACTATCAGTCTATCTCTACCATTATTTTCTGATCCACACGGGAAGCACCGGCACGCATTACGACTCTTATAGCCTTTGCGATCCTGCCCTGCTTGCCGATAACTCTGCCCATATCGTCCGGAGCAACGTGAAGATGATAAACCACGATACCCTCTGTGTTAGGCTCGTCAACAACGACCTCAACAGCGTCCTTGTTTTCAACAAGCTCAGAAACTATAGTTTCGAGTAATTCTTTCATAAAAATATCTCCATTCTCCCACGAAAATGCGGCAGGGAAGCGTTTTCCCCGCCGAAAACGGCAAGCGAAGTGGTGGGATAAGCAGCTCACCGTCTGAATTGTCTTGTCAGCTATTAGATAGTGCCGTTCTTCTTGAGAAGAGCCTTAACTGTATCAGTTGGCTGTGCACCGTTAGCGATCCAAGACTTTGCCTTTTCGTCGTCAACCTTGAGTACAGAAGGTTCCTTAGTTGGGTCATAGTAGCCCAGCTCTTCGATGAAACGTCCGTCTCTTGGATATCTTGAATCAGCAACTACGATTCTGTAGAAAGGAGCCTTCTTAGCGCCCATTCTTCTGAGTCTGATCTTTACTGCCATTGTATTTTCACCTCCATAAAAAACTTCATATATCAAATCAATCACTTGATTGCTGATAGCTTATCAACTATTGTGGCATTCCGCCGCCAAGTCCTTTGAGAAGTGCCGCTCTGTTTCTTCTGGATTTCTTTCCGTGAAGATTTCCGCCGATACCGAACTGCTTCATCATTTTCTGCATCTGTTCAAACTGCTTAAGAAGCTGATTTACGTCAGATACCTGCGTGCCGCTTCCGGCAGCGATACGTCTTTTTCTCTTAGGGTTAATGATCGCAGGCTTTTCTCTTTCAGCCCTAGTCATTGAATTTATCATAGCCTCAGTCTTTTTCAGTTGAACCTCGCCCTGCTCCACCTGCTCGTCTGTTACCTTGTTTGCGCCCGGAAGCATTCTGATAATAGACTTCATAGAGCCCATTTTCTGTATCTGCTTCATCTGCTCCAGCAAGTCGTTAAGGTCAAAGCCCTTTTCCTGCATTTTTTCTGCAAGCTTTTTGGCGTCCTTTTCGTCAACTGTCTGAGTAGCTTTCTCAATAAGTGTGAGCATATCGCCCATGCCAAGTATTCTTGAAGCCATTCTCTCAGGGTGGAAAGCCTCAAACTCGTCAAGCTTTTCGCCCATACCAACGAACTTGATAGGCTTACCTGTTACAGCAAGCACTGAAAGCGCCGCACCGCCTCTTGTGTCAGAGTCGAGCTTTGTAAGGATAACGCTGTCGATACCAAGAGCCTCGTCAAAGCTTGAAGCTACCTTTACGGCGTCCTGACCGATCATAGCGTCAACAACGAGCATTATCTCGTTCGGCTCAGCGATCTTCTTGATGTCTTTAAGCTCGTTCATAAGCTCCTCATCAATGTGAAGACGTCCTGCCGTATCTATGATAACAAGGTCATTGCCGTAATCCTTGGCGTGCTTGATACCCTCTTTTACTATCTTTCGTGGGTCTATCTGACCCATTTCAAATACTGCGACTTCGGCTCTCTCTCCCACAACCTTTAGCTGTTCGATAGCCGCAGGTCTGTAAACGTCGGCTGCTATAAGCAGAGGACGCTTGCCCTCTTTCTTGAACATCTTCGCAAGCTTTGCAGCGTGTGTTGTTTTACCTGAACCCTGAAGACCGCACATCATTATGATGCAAGGCGGCTTGTTAGGGAAGTTTATCTTCGAGTTAGCCTCGCCCATGAGCTTTATAAGCTCGTCATTAACTATCTTTATGACCTGCTGACCAGGAGTAAGGCTCTTCAGCACTTCCTCGCCAACGCTTCTCTCTGTTACCTTGGCAATAAAATCTTTTACTACCTTGTAGCTAACGTCAGCCTCAAGCAGAGCCATTTTAACTTCACGCATTGCCTCTTTTACATCGGCTTCGCTAAGTTTACCTCTTGATTTAAGACGCTTGAACACGCCGTTTAGTTTTTCTGAAAGTCCTTCAAACGCCATAAGCTGTCCTCCGTATAATTTTTTTATCTATATCTATTCTTCTTCGGTATATTCTGCGTTGTCAAATTCATCAAGCTTAGAATCGAGATTTTCAAGAAGCACTATCACCTTTTCGGCGATATCTCTCGCATAATTCTTTTTTTTACACTCGTTAAAAACGTCCATAGCCTGAGCCTTGAACTCTTTAAGCTCTGCCAGATAAGCCTCCTGCTGTTTTAGCAGACTTAGCTTTTCTTCATAATCAGCCATTGCAGTTTCACATTTTTTTATAGCATCATGAACGCCCTGTCTTGAGATATCGAGCTGAGCGGCGATCTCTCCCAACGACAGATCGTCATTGTAATAAAGATCCATGATCTCGTTTTGTTTATCAGTTAGCAGGCAGCCATACAAGTCGAGCAAAACGCTGTTTTGCAAATTTTTACTCATACCGCTTACCTCCCAATGGATTCCTGTAAAGTCATAAACCTTTACAATTATATATCAAGTTTACCGACTTGTCAAGGGGTTTTTATGAAAAAATAAAATTTAACAAAATTCTGTGGAAAAAGTCCTTTTTATATGGTATAATCATTAATTGACAGACATAGTGATGATAAATAGTATAAGAAATTGTATGCCAAGGGGGAAGAGTATATGATAAGCTATGTGTTGAAAAACGACAGATATGAAATGAAAGTCCCTGCCCTGACTTTTGGTGCGGCAGGTTTTGAGAGAAACGATTGTGATGATGTGTATTTTGAGTTTCTCGACAAATATGTAGAGCTTGGCGGCTGGTGTATCGATACCGCAAGAGTTTACTGCGATTGGCTTGAGAATGGTCACAATTCCAGCGAGGGCGTAATAGGCAGATGGCTCAAAGCCAGAAACAATCGTGACAAAATTTGTATCGCCACAAAGGGTGGTCACCCTGAAATGGGTCATATGGACGAAAGCCGTCTTAGCAGGGAAGAGCTTACAAAGGATCTTGAAGCAAGCCTGAGAGTGCTGGGCGTTGACTATGTGGATATTTATTTTCTCCATCGTGACGACCCGAAGATACCTGTGGAAGAGATAATGCCGGTTCTCAATGATTTTTATGAGAGCGGAAGAATACATTTTATAGGCGTTTCAAACTGGACAACTCAGAGGATAGAGGAAGCGAATAAGTTTGCTGAGGAAAACGGTATGGAGCCTATCAGGATCAGCCAGATAAACTACAGCCTTGCTCATTCGAGCGTTGAAACTTTCGGTGACAATACTCTTGTTTGTATGGATACAAAGGAGTTCCGCTGGTACAAGAAGCATGATTTTCCTGTTATGGCGTTCTCCCCGCAGGCAAAGGGCTTTTTTGCAAAGCTTGCAAAGGGCGACGCTGCAAACAATCTCCCTGAGGGACAGTATGCAGGCCCTGCTAATCTTGCAAGACTTGCAAAGGTAAAACAGCTCAGCGAGCAGACGGGGGACACTCCGGCAAAGATAACCCTCGGCTATCTGAACAGCCAGCCGTTTTTTGTATCGTCAGTTTTCGCAGTAACAAAGCTGTGGCAGCTTGACGAGGATATGGAAGCGCAGGATCTTACATACGATCCAAAGACAGTGGCTTTCCTTGAAAATATGATATAAAATAAAAGCACTCTGCATTGATCCGCAGGGTGCTTTATTTATTCTTGATACGTTGTAGGGGACGGCGTCCTCGACGTTCCACCCCTTACACAAAAAAACTTAACTATGTGATATCTGAATACACCACATAGTTAAGTATGTACGTTCATATTGATTATGCCATTGGTATTACGCCCTTCTGAAAATTCTAGTCGTAAACTCATGCTAAATTGTACTTTGGACTCACGCCTTTCAGTAAAATTCTGTCCGCATAATATAAGCTATTCCATTGGATCTATTTCCTTTCGGTAAAAATAATCTCTAAGTGCAAATTACCTTTCCATTGGATCTATTTCCTTTCAAAATATTAAGTTATGCCTCAGTAGATAAAACTTAACGTGCCATTGGACTTAACACCTTTCGTGAAATTTATTGTCAATGAAATTTATTACATTTCCATTGGAATTATCGCCTTTCGCATAATTTCAAGATCCTACGCTTACCATATCAGATAAGCCTTGCTGAAGTAACTGGCGGATTCACCTCCAAATATCAGATGTTCAAAAGCCTTGAGTGCATTTTCATAACGCACCACTCCTTCAGTATATTATATGATCTTTAGAAAAATCTTAGTCAGTAAATCAAATCAGTAAGAGCATTAAGCTCGTAAATTTCTTGGCGGACTCACTCCATTCTATTTCATGTTCAAGTTCCTTTTGTGCATTTTCATATGCACCACTCCTCGAAATTTATTTGATTTTTATAGCTCTGTGAGCTTTTTATGTTCAGAAGCTAAATTTTACATTGGAATCACTCTTTCAGTTTATTTCTTTACCTCTGAAAAGCTGAAATTGTGCATTGGAAACACTCCTGTCTAAATTTTATTTGCAAACCTTCTGTAACCGATCATGTCGATCACTCCTTATATAAAAGTTGCAAAATATTCAATTCTAAATTTGAGAGTATCCTTAAATTGCAGTAACTCTGTGCTGTGATTAGTCCATGAGGCTCTGCAATTTCTTCCTGTGTAAATCATATATGTCTGGATTCCTGTCAGCTCATTCGTCTGCGTCTTGATCCTTTTTTACTTTAAGAAATTGCCGAGCCTATGGATACTCTCCTGGATCTCTGATGCGTCCATTGGACTCGCTCCTTTCATATCTTATTAGGTATCCGATGAGCCTGCCCGCCTGCTGAACTGTAGTGTACCTAGTGTCGGGTATATGCTGTGTCCACCGATCTGCCTGTGATATATAAGGAAAACCTCTCGCCTCACTTCGCTTTGCCGTGCCCTCTGAAATCGTTACTGTATCGTCAGACCGTTGACCGTTTCAGCGAACCCTGTTGTCTGCTTTTGTTTGGCTCTTTGTTTTTCCTTGACTATACTATACCACATCTTTTGTTACTTGTCAATAGTTTTTCTCAACTTTTTTGTGATTTTTATATTTAATATTACTTTTACAAAATGCGCTTGACTTTGATTTTGCAGTGTAGTATAATTAAAGTGTTGCGGTGGTCAGAAACAGTCTTTCTGTTCTGATTTTTTCGATATATCCCACTCAGAAAGTGCCGATATACCGCACAAGATCATGTTAGGAGGATAATTATGGATAACGAGTTTCTGCCGGACCTCTACGAGCTGGAGGACGAAAATGGTAATAAGCAGACTTTTGAGCTGTTGGACGCAATGGAATATGGTGACGAGAAGTATTATGCTCTCACTCCTTATTATGAGAACGGTGACGAAGCCCTTGAAGATTCAGGCGACGTTGTGATACTCAAGGCTGAGTATGACGAGAACAATGACGAGATACTTGCATCTATCGAAGATGATGACGAGTATGAGAAGATCGGTCAGATGTTCATGGAGCGTATCGATGAAATGTTCGAGTTTGACGATGAGGACGAAGACGATGATTGCGGCTGTGGCTGCGGTTGTCACGATCACGACCACCTGTCATAAGAAAAATATCTCAGCATATAGGCTTGTCAATATGTAAAATGTACAATTTTATGTACTTTGATTTGCTGAAATTACCTATTGATATTATGGATATGTTGTGATATACTAAGTAACAGAAAAAGTTTCCTGCCTTGTGCGAACAAGCACAGTTATTATAAATCCAACACTTCTAAAAAGGGATTCAGACTCTGGAAATGGATTGCAGACCTCCCGAACGAAACCGCATTTGCCGTTTCGGAAACGGACGAAGGGAGCGTGAAGCTTTCAGGCTGTTTTACCCACCCTGCTTTTATAGCGGGTTTATCGGCTGTGCGACGGCAAGGCGGCTTTTACTTAAACACTGAGCGTACCGATTTTTCGGTACGCTTTTTTGTGTCATAAAAACCATGTCGGCATAAAATGAGATAACGGAGCGTCTGCAGTGATCGTATGACAGTGGGTGACGCAGCCAAAGATCTGCGTCCGCAGGGCAGCCCGTTGTCATTTACTGCAGGACGTTTCGTTTATATAGAAAAAAGCCGCTGTGCCTGTGGGCATAACGGCTTTCTTCTTGTCAGATAAATAAATTACTTTCGCTAGTATGTTCAGCGGTGGCTGATAATGCCTTTTCCGCTGGATATTTGCTGTTTATGTATTCGGCGGCAACGAAAATAAATTCGCTGTTAGTGGGGTAGTGGTCAGGTCTTATGGCAAAATTACCGAATATCTCGGCTTTGTCTTTGTCCTGAGCCTTTTCCCAACCGATCCTTATGGCGGTGCGCATGTTTCTTTCAACGCTTACTGTGGTTACTCCATGTGCCGCCGCTATCTCTGGATAAATGACCTTTGTAACACGTCTGTTGGCTTTGTCTGTCGTAAGAGCCATTTTTATTGCCTCTTTGATGTAGCCATAGCCGTTATAATTTGGAGTTATGCACAATCTCTTCATCACGGTGGATATAGCAGATTGTATGTCGCCATTGGTGTACCACTCGTCAGTGCTTCGTGTTATTGTGATGTTCGGATCTGCAGAATCGTCAGGACACTGAAGCGCTCTGATTGCGTTTTTGATATCCGCACAGCTTAGAGGACTTTTTATTATCATGTCTGCGTATTTTGCAAGTCCATTGTTTCCATTGTTGGTTTTTCTGTCGGAAAGCATGATTATTTTCAGCTTAGGACAAGCCCCTTTGAGATTTTTGCACAGCTCGTATGGAAACTCCGTTATTTCTGAAATTATCAGAAAATCAGGTTTGCTTTTAAGCACCTCAAGCTGTATCTCCAGTGGATTGTAGTCTGACTGCGCAACATTGTACCCCTGTTTTTTCAGATAGTCTGCCACCTTCATGCCAGCCTGATTGAGGCTTCCGACAAGGATTTTGATCACGTCTTTTTTACACATTTTAAATCTTCCTCCGATTTTTTATTTTTTTAACTTTATACTACACTTGCAGTATAACATCTTTACAATATAATTTCAAGTTTTTTACTTAATTTTCTTGCTTTTTGTACTATGTTTTAGAAATACGCAACAATCTATACATAGTAAATAACAATCTATACATAGTAAATAAACAAATGTCGGTTATGACC
>NZ_QTYG01000034.1:0-30376 GCF_003462045.1 Ruminococcus sp. AM31-15AC
TTCGCTGCCTGGAGCTGCTGTGCGATAGTAAGTGACTCTCCCGGTGTACGTGAGCCTGCACCTGTGTCTATTTCCCCGATCCGCGCCTTTTGCACCCATGTCCCAGCGTCCCTTTGGGGATGCACAGCTCATCTGCTGCTGCCTTGGTGCCAATCTCCTTTGCGAGCTTTATTGCCTGCTTTTTAAACTCTTCATCATATTGTTTTCCTGTTCCCATTGATGACACACTCCTTTGTTTTTATTATACTTTGATTGTTTTGTATGTGTCAAGTTTTATTATACAGGATTAGAGTGAGCCGAGCGAGCAGAAAATACAATAAATCACGTTCATATATATATTTCTGGCTGAAACGCTGGGACGGAAGTGTGGAGTCCCATGCAGTTAAATCACGCCGACCGCATCATCATCCCAATGAGCATACCAAGGAAGAAATAGATCTTATCAAAAGGTATCACAAACGGAACCCGACACTTGAGCTTCCCGAACTATGGCATCGTCTCAAGAAACAAGGGTATACACGCTGTCTTGAAAGTCTTTACAGGGTTATGAAAAAACTAGGAATGCTTCCGATAAAGTCCTCAGCGTCATATTTTGACGTGCAACTGGCAAGTGTAAGCGTGAAAATGACAACCGCAAAAAGTATCAAAACGTGCCTTTTCATAAACTCTACCACCCCATGACATTCTGATTTTTTCGATTATATCATATCGCAGTCATACCTGTCAAGATAAAACAAAAAAAGCCCGCAGAAGTCTGCGAGCTTTTTGGTGGGAGAAGGTGGATTCGAACCACCGAAGCTAGAAGCAACAGATTTACAGTCTGCCCCCTTTGGCCACTCGGGAATTCTCCCATATGAATGAAAACAAAATAATGGAGCTGGTGGACGGACTCGAACCCCCGACCTGCTGATTACAAATCAGCTGCTCTACCAACTGAGCTACACCAGCTTGTATTGCTTGATCTGTCGAACTGACGATATCTATTATATCATATCTCCAAGCACTTGTCAAGCACTTTTTATTTTGTTTTCATTTTTTTAATAAAGTGGTCGAGGCGACAGGACTTGAACCTGCGGCATCTTGGTCCCAAACCAAGCACTCTACCAAACTGAGTTACGCCTCGTAGTTGACGTTGCACACGGTGGGGAAAAGTCTCCAGCCACGGAAAAGTTCCAAGCTTTGTGTGCCTTGAGCTTCATAGATGTTTCTGTGAAGCATTTGTCTGCGTCATCAGACAGCTTAATTATTATACTCCCCAATGCCCGTTTTGTCAATAGGTTTTTTATTACTTTGTATACTTGCACAATTATACCCTGCTTAAAAGCGAATCAAATGTCATTCTTCAACAAATTATACCGTGATATCATACTAAAACATCAAAAATAATGTCCATAAAAGAGCCTTTTTTAAAAGAATGGTATAATTTGATGATATTTTGGTGAAACCTGTTGATTTTTAAAATGGTTTGTGTTATCATTATATTTAACAGATAATATTCGGGAGGAAAGTAAAAATGAAAACAAAGGAATGTCCTTTTTGCCATAAGGAAATATCCGAAGAAGCAATACTCTGTAAGTATTGCCATAACCTGCTTATAGACGAAAGCACGCCTGTTACGGAAGACAGCAGGCAGGAGGAGCAGAATTTCACCTCTGCTGACGATGCTGACAGAACAAGAGTGTTCACAAAGCAGGAGGCACAGGAGTATGAAGAGAAAACAAGAGCCTTTACCGTGCCTAAACAGCCGGAAGAGCCTACAGAGTTTTTCTCCACACCAATAGCTGATAGCCATGATAATAATGACGGCTGTGAGAATTATCAGGATAATTATGATAATGGCGGTTATTCTGACGATGAAAACGATTATTCCGATGATGATACAGAGGATAACGATGACGCTTCCAGAAAGAAGCTCTTTGCAATTACTGCCACTATCACAGTGGGTATACTTGTGGTGGTCATTCTTGCTATAGTTGCAGGCTATAAGATCTTCGGCTTTGGCGGAACAAATAGTAAGACCACTACTACCACAAAGCCAAAAACAACTGTTGCCGATGATGACGACAGTAAGGGAGGCGTGTTCGTCGATACCGAGAGCAGTGCAGTTTCTACCGACACAAATACCACTACCTCACAGCCGGCTGACGAAAGCTCAACACCAGCCACCGAAACTTCTGCTCCTGATACAGAAACAACGACAACTACCACGACAACTGCCTCAGATACAGATACTACAACAACTACCACAACTACAGCAGACTCAAAGCCTGACGAAACTACAACAACTACATCAGACGAGAGCGGAGATTCTGCAAAGGCTGTCGCCGCTATCACAGCTCAGATAGACGGCAAGGTGTCTTCATATGAATACAGAACTGAGGATGCAGGCTTCCTGTATTATTACTTCTTTACAGAAGACGGTCACGGCTACAGCGCTGCATATAATAAGGCAGACGGCTCAGTTGTTCTTGAACAGAACTACTGATTTTAAATAGAATATCACCGATTTTACAAAGTGCGTTTTCCTTGTGAGAACGCACTTTTTTTGTGTGTAAACTCCTTTGCAAACATCTTACAATGACTTTACTTTACTTCGGTTACTGATTTTACAATGTTGATGTATCATAAGTATATCACCTGAATAGAAATAACATGAAGACCTGCACACAAGGTGCAGAGAGAAAAGGTGCAAATCAAAAAGCCCAAAGGGCAAGTGTAAGAAAGAGGTTTTATATCATGAAAACAAGAACATCAAAACTGGCAGCGATCTTTACATCAGTTGCACTTGCAGCCACAATGCTCGCAAGCTGCGGAGGAAACTCAGATAAGATCACAGTTATCTCCCGTGAAGACGGCTCAGGAACAAGAGGCGCATTCATTGAGCTGACTGGTATCGAAGAAAAAGATTCAAACGGCAATAAGACCGATAACACAAAGAAAGACGCCCTTATCTGTAAGTCAACAGACGTTGTGCTTACTCAGGTGTCAGGAGATAAGAACGCTATCGGCTATATCTCATTCGGCTCACTGAACGATACAGTAAAGGCTCTTAAAGTAGAGGACGTTGAGCCTTCAACAGCAACTATCGAAAGCGGCGATTATAAAATAGTAAGACCTTTCAATATCGCTGTTAAAGACGGACTTTCAGACGCCGCTCAGGACTTTGAGAACTATATCCTCAGCTCAGAAGGTCAGGATATCATCGAAAAGGCAGGCTACATAAAGATCGACAAGAGCGCAGCAGCTTACACTTCAAACAACGCTTCCGGCAAGGTAGTAGTCAGCGGTTCATCATCAGTAACACCGGTTATGGAAAAGCTTGCAGAAGCATATCAGAAGGCAAACACAAACGTAACAGTAGACGTTCAGCAGTCAGACTCCTCAACAGGTATCAAGGACGCTATCAACGGCACATCTGATATCGGTATGGCTTCAAGAGATATCTCAGACGACGAGCTTTCACAGGGTATCAAGTCTGTAACTATCGCTCAGGACGCTATCGCAGTTATCGTAAATAAGGATAACGCAGTTGACGATATCACAATGGACGAGATAAAGGCTATCTATACAGGCTCAAAGACAACATGGTCTGACGAAAGCAAATAAGCTATCAAGTTAATTCTCCATAAAGATTTGCACAAGACAAAACTTTGGGCGGCACAGCAAATTGTCGCCCCATTTGTCTGAGCAAAAACAAGTGAAAAATTTTCAGAGGTGATAATTACGTTGACGGAAAACACAGCGGTGGCAGCGAATACAGCCGCTCAGAAGCCAACAGCAAAACAAAGTTCCCACCTGCTTGAGAAAGCAATGAAAGCATTGTTTTTCCTTTGCGCCTGCGTTTCAGTTGCGGCAGTAATAGTAATATGTATCTTCATGTTCGCTAAAGGCTGTCCTGCGATCGCAAAAATAGGCGTGGGAAACTTCCTCTTCGGAACAGACTGGAGTCCTAGAAACGTCCCTGCTTCATATGGTATCTTCCCTATGATAGTCGGCTCTCTCTACTGCACCGCAGGAGCAATAATGATCGGTGTGCCGATCGGACTTTTAACAGCCATATTTATGGCAAAGTTCTGTCCCAAAAAGCTTTTCAAATGGCTCATGCCTCCAATAAATCTTCTTGCAGGCATACCGTCCATTGTATACGGCTTTTTCGGCATGGTAGTTGTAGTTCCTATCATAAGAAACCTTTTCGGTGGAACAGGAAACAGCGTGCTTACAGTTTCCATTATCCTGGGTATCATGATACTTCCTACTATCGTGGGCATGAGCGTGAGCGCACTTAAAGCCGTTCCTGACAGTTACTATGAGGGCGCAGTCGCCCTTGGCGCAACACACGAAAGAGCAGTGGCAACAGTCGTTTTCCCTGCCGCAAAGTCAGGCATACTGGCAAGCGTTATCCTTGCAGTGGGCAGAGCAATAGGCGAAACAATGGCAGTTATCATGATAGCAGGAAACTCCACTATCATTCCCCACTCCCTTCTCGACAGCGTCCGTACCCTCACAGGCAATATCGTGATCGAAATGAGCTACGCCGAGGGACTTCACTATGACGCTCTTATCGGAACAGGCGTTGTGCTGTTCGTGTTCATTCTTCTTCTGAACCTTTGCTTTAACCTTGTCACAAACAGAAAGGATAAAGGGTGATAAAAATGTCAGACAGAATGAAAACCTATAACACACACCCCATGTCATTGGTGTTCAATATCCTAACCAAAATAGCAGTTGTGCTTACCATAAGCGTGTTCGTTCTTATCGTGGGCTATGTGGTGATAAAGGGCGTTCCTTATCTGAAACCGTCCCTCTTCGCAAAGACCTATACCACCGAGAACGTGTCAATGCTCCCCGCTATCGTGAACACCTTTGAAATGCTTCTGGTGTCCCTGGCAATAGCTGCACCTCTGGGCATATTCTGCGCAATATATCTCGTTGAGTATGCAAAGAAAGGCAATAAATTCGTCAGAGTCATAAGACTTACTACAGAAACACTCTCAGGTATCCCGTCCATAGTGTACGGACTTTTCGGAAATATGTTCTTTGTGCTTGCCCTTAACTGGAAGCTCTCAATGCTCTCAGGCGCTTGCACATTGGCGATAATGGTGCTTCCGCTCATGATCCGTTCTACCGAGGAAGCGCTGAAATCTGTAGATGACAGCTTCCGTGAGGGCAGCTACGGACTTGGCGCAGGAAAGCTCAGAACTATCTTCGTTATCGTTCTGCCTCCTGCAATAAGCGGTATCCTCTCAGGCGTTATCCTTGCAATGGGAAGAATTTTCGGCGAAACAGCCGCCCTTATCTATACCGCAGGAACTATCGCCAAGTATGCAGGTCTTACAGACTCAGGACGTACCCTTTCTATCCATATGTATTCACTTTCCAACGAGGGACTTTATATGAACGAAGCAAGCGCTACAGCAGTTGTCCTGCTGGCAGTAGTCCTGCTTCTTAACGGACTTGCGTCCCTTGTTGCCAGAAAGCTTTCCAAAGGAGGAAACTGATAAATGACACAGCCAAAACTGCAGGTGAAAAACTGCGATCTCTTTTATGGAGATTTTCAGGCTCTCAAAAATATAAACTTGTCCATAGCCGAAAAGGAGATAACCGCATTCATAGGCCCTTCAGGCTGCGGAAAATCTACTCTTCTTAAATCTCTCAACCGTATGAACGATCTCGTAGAGGGCTGTAAGATAACAGGCGATTTTACCCTTGACGGGGAGAATATCTATAAAGATATGGAAATAACCGAGCTTAGAAAGCGTGTGGGAATGGTTTTCCAGAAACCAAACCTCTTCCCGATGTCTATTTACGATAATATCGCATACGGCCCAAGAACTCACGGCATAAAGAAAAAAGCCGACCTTGACGAGATAGTTGAAACAACTCTCCGTCAGGCTTCCGTGTGGGACGAAACAAAGGACAGACTTAAAAAGTCCGCCCTGGGTATGTCAGGCGGACAGCAGCAGCGTATCTGTATCGCAAGAGCACTCGCCGTAAAGCCGGAGGTGCTTCTTATGGACGAGCCTACATCAGCCCTTGACCCTATCTCCACTATCAAAATAGAGGAGCTTGCCACAGAGCTTAAAAAGAATTACACTATCGTTATCGTCACCCATAATATGCAGCAGGCAACCCGTATATCCGATAAAACAGCCTTTTTCCTCCATGGCGAGATAGTCGAGTTCGACGAAACTCAGCGTATTTTCTCCAATCCTAAGGAACAGAAAACTCTCGAGTATATCACAGGACGTTTCGGATAAACGCTTTGGAAATATAGGTGAAAGGAAGAAATATCTATGCGTGCGAATTTTGACAATAAGCTCAGCGAGCTTAACAAAAAGCTGCTTTCTATGGCAGCAATGACAGAGCAGATAATCGCAATGTCAATAAAATCTCTTGAAGAGCAGGATACAAAGCTTGCCCGTGAAACGGTGGAGTTTGACACCAAGATAAACGAGGCGGAGCGTGAGGTAGAGAGGATCTGTCTTAACCTGCTCTTGCAGCAGCAGCCTGTTTTTGCCGAGGATCTCAGACGTGTGTCCGCTGCACTTAAAATGATAACCGATATCGAGCGTGTTGGCGATCAGTCAGCAGATATTGCAGATCTGAATATCCGGCTTATAAAGAAAAAGCAGAAATGGGATCTTAGCGACATCAGTGAAATGGCAAGAGCCGCCACACAAATGGTGAACGACGCTATCGACGCCTATGTGAACGACGACGAGAACCTCGCCCGAAAGGTCATAAGCTCTGACGATAAAATAGACGAGCTTTTTGTAAAGACCAAGGATAAGATAATCGACGAGATAGCAGCCGATAAAGCAAACGGTGAAAAAGCCATAGATACTCTCATGGTGGCAAAATACTTCGAGCGTATCGGCGACCATGCGGTAAATATCGCAGAATGGGTGGTATTCTCCGTAACAGGCGTGCACAAAACCGAGAGAATAATGTAAAATACGAAAGCTTACAAATGGCGGGCTGTCGAGGGCGCCAGCCCCTACATAAGACAATGTATTTACATAATTTGTAGGGGAGCGACGCAGTTTCTGCTTTGTTCAGCTTTTATGACACTCTAAAAGGCGGAAATACCGCCTTTTTGCTCTTCTTGTACGATTTTACTCAGATTTTACTCAGCCTGATTTGTTATTTTACAATTATGTTGTATAATGTTCATTGTAAACATTGTAACAATAGTGTAAAATTATTATCAGGGAGTGTCAGTATGACGATTTTTAATGTTCTGACCCTTATAGGCGGTCTTGCAATGTTCCTTTACGGAATGAATGTAATGGGTAACGGGCTGGAAAAACTCGCAGGAGGAAAGCTTGAAAAAATATTTGAAAGGCTCACCTCAAACCCTATCAAGGCAATGTTGCTTGGACTTTCTGTAACAGCGGTCATTCAGTCCTCCTCAGCCACTACAGTAATGCTGGTGGGCTTTGTAAACGCAGGTATCATGAAGCTCCATTCCGCCATAGGCGTTATAATGGGCGCAAATATCGGTACTACCGTAACAGCGTGGATATTGTCTTTGTCAGGACTTAACGGCGACAGCTTTCTTATAAAAATGCTCAAGCGTCCTCGTTCTCGCCTATACTTGCGATAATAGGCGTCGCAATGCTGACATTCTCCAAAAACGATAAGAAAAAAGATATCGCATCTATACTCGTAGGCTTTGCAGTGCTCATGTTCGGAATGGACTCAATGAGCGGTGCAGTCGCACCTCTTAAAGACGTTCCTGAGTTCGCAGAAGTGCTTCTCTGGTTCAAAAACCCTATTCTGGGTGTTCTTGCAGGCGCACTTCTTACCGCTATCATTCAGTCCTCATCTGCTTCCGTTGGTATCCTTCAGGCTCTCTCAGCCACAGGTGCAATAACCTTCGGCTCAGCGCTTCCTATAATTTTAGGACAGAATATAGGTACTTGCGTAACAGCACTGCTTTCATCAATAGGCACAAGCAAGAACGCAAAGCGTGTTGCAGTTGTCCACCTCTATTTTAATATAATAGGAACACTGCTTTTCCTTACAGTTTTCTATCTGCTCAATGCCTTTATCGGCTTCTCGTTCGTTGACGGAGTTGTGGGCGCAAAGGAGATAGCTATTGTGCATACTATATTCAACCTGTCAACATCTATCGTGCTTCTGCCATTTATCAAAGTCCTTGAAAAGCTTGCCTACCTCACTGTCAAAGACAAAGAGGGGGAGGAAAATAAGGACAATATCGAAGAGCAGTTCAAGCTTCTTGACGAAAGATTTCTCCAGTCGCCTTCTTTTGCAGTTGAAAAGTGCAGAGAGCTTACAAACCGCATGGGCGAGATAGCAAAAGAAAGCATAGACATGGCAATGAGCATCTGCGTCGATAAGTACGATAAGGAAAAGGCAGAGCAGATAGCCGCAAATGAAGCAGCCGTCGACCTCTATGAGGATAGACTCGGCACATATCTTGTAAAGCTTTCCAGCCGAGATCTTTCTGCAAAGGATTCTCAGTCAGTCTCAACTATACTTCATGTTATAGGCGACTTTGAGCGTATCTCCGACCACGCCATGAATATGGTGTCCGTTGCCGAGGAAAAACAGCAGAAGGATCTGAATTTCACATCACAGGCAACAGCCGAAGTAAAAGTCATGTGCAGTGCTGTAAGAGATGTTTTGGATATCGCCATGGAAGCCTTTGAAAAGCACGATCCAGAGCTTGCCACAAGAGTTGAGCCGCTTGAGGAAGTGGTGGATAAGATAAGAACAAAGCTTAAAAACCGCCATGTAAAAAGGCTTCAGACAGGCGAGTGTACCATAGAAATGGGCTTTGTGTTCTCCGATCTGCTCACAAATTTGGAAAGAGTTTCAGACCATTGCTCAAATATAGCGGTCTGTCTTATACAGGAAAATGACGAAAGCTTTGACGTTCACGAGTATGTTCAGATGCTTAAAAATTCAGGCGAGGGCTTTGACGGACAGGTCAAGCGCTACAGCGAGAAATACGCTTTGCCTGCTAAAGAGTTTTAACGAAAAGGGGTAAGATCTATGGCACTTATATATTGTGTAGAAGACGATGACGGAATAAGAGAGCTTATATCCTGCGCACTTAAATCGGGCGGATATGAGGTAAAAGCATTTCCAAAAGCAAAACCGTTTTATGAAGAGATAAGAAACAAAGAGCCTTCGCTGGTGCTTCTTGACATAATGCTTCCTGACGAGGACGGATATTCCATACTTTCAAAGCTCAAAAAAGACAGCCACACTCAGGACGTTCCTGTTATAATGCTTACCGCAAAATCAAGCGAGCTTGATAAGGTGTCAGGGCTTGAAATGGGCGCAGACGACTATATAACAAAGCCGTTCGGCGTAATGGAGCTGCTTTCAAGAATAAAAGCCGTTTTAAGACGTGCAGGCAAGCAGAACGCCGAGGCCGATGTCATAGAAGAACAGGGCGTTTCCCTTGACGCTTCAAGACGTATCTGTACATATAACGGCCAGGAGGTCGTTTTGACATATAAGGAATTTGAGCTTTTGATGTATCTCATGCGCCATAAGTCCATAGCCGTGAGCCGTGATAAGCTTATGGAAATGGTCTGGGGCTATGAGTTTGCAGGGGAAACAAGAACTGTTGATATGCACATCAAGACCCTCAGACAAAAGCTTGAATCCGCAGGCTGTACGGATCTTATCAAAACAGTCCGTGGCATAGGCTACAAAATATAAAAATTTTCAGATAAGGAGGAACAGCATATGCAGAAAAAACTCTATAAAGTCATGACGATACTTGTTTCATGTACAGTGCTGTTTTTTCTTTTAGTAGCAGGCTCTCTTGGATATTCTACCTATCAGCGTTTCACTAAAAATGAGCTTAAATCCGCTGCAAAGCTCGTTGCCGCAGGAAACAATAAACCCTCAGAAATGGCTGATATTTTGGAAAGATCGGTAGAATATGATGTCCGTGTCACCTTCATCGACGCACAGGGCAATGTAAAATATGACTCTGAAGCAGATCCCGCCAAAATGGAAAACCACTCCGACCGTGAAGAGTTCAAAGAGGCTATGGCAAATGGCGAGGGCGAATCCACAAGATTTTCCAAAACCCTTGGATATAGTACATATTATTATGCCATAAAATATAACGGTGGCGTGCTGAGATTTTCTACAGATAAGGCGAACCTTGCAGGGGTGTTCCTTGCAGTGATACCAATGCTGGTGGTGTTCGCAGGAGGAATAATCTTTATCACCACCATAATCTCCATAAAGCTTTCAGAAAGCATGATAAAGCCGATAAATTCCCTTGTAAAACAGCTTGATCTGAGGAACGAGAATATCGGTCAGTTTGAAACGCCTTATGAAGAACTTGAACCTATCATAAAAAATGCAGACGTTCTTATGGGACGAATACATAAGAACATGAATAAAATAAAGGCAGAAAGAGAAAAAATATCACTTATCACTGAAAATATGGTTGAGGGCATGATACTTCTTGACGAGGACATGACAGTGCTTTCGGTAAATAAGAGCGCCTTGAAAATTCTCGGCAACAGCTTTGATCCTACGGAGCATACCAAGATAGACCATATGACAAACGATCAGCAGATAATAGGTCTGCTTGAAGAAGCCAAGGAAAGCGGTGCAGCAAACGGTATCATCACAGAAAAAAGCCGTTTTTACCGTACCTTTGCAAATAAGGTCTACAGCGAAAATACCCTTGATTTTGGTATCATAATCTTCTTTGTTGACGTAACAGAGGAGATACAAAGCGAGCAGATACGCCGTGACTTCTCAGCCAACGTATCTCACGAGCTTAAAACTCCGCTTACCACCATAAAAGGCTTTGGCGAGCTTCTTGAAAACGGCATTTTCACCAAGGAAGAGGACGTGAAGAAATACGGCGGTATGATATATCGTGAAAGTGAAAGACTTTTGTATCTCATAAACGATATTATCAGGCTTTCCCAGATAGAGGAGCAGGAACACGTTTTGTCTGATAAAATAGACCTGCTGAAAACCGCCCATGACGTAGAGGAGATACTCCGTCACAAGGCAGATAATAGAGAGGTCACAATGACCATTGAGGGCGAACCTGTTCAGATATACGGCAATCAGAGCTATATCACAGAACTGTTTTTAAATCTCATGGACAACGCCATAAAGTATAACCATGAGGGCGGAAGCCTGAAAGTAACGGTCGGCATAGAGGACGGCAAAGCTTTTGCAGCGTTCAGCGACACAGGCATAGGCATATCCGACGAACATCAAAGCCGAATCTTTGAACGTTTTTACCGAGTTGATAAAAGCCGTTCCAAGAAAATAGGCGGAACAGGCTTAGGGCTTTCTATAGTAAAGCATATAGTCGCATATCACAGCGGTGAGATATCCCTTGAAAGCGAGCTTGAAAAGGGAACTACCATAACAGTGAAACTGCCTTTCAACGAGCCTGAAACAAAGCAGATAGAAATGAACACAGACACAGAAAAATAATGACCGCAACGCCGTCCTGAAATTTTTAGGACGGCGTTTTTGTCAGGTACATGGTATACAAATTATTAAGGGGAAGGGCGATAAAGAAAGGACAAAAAAGCGGGCGACCAAAGGTCGCACCAGTATGTCGCAAAAGTGTTAAATCAACGGGCGAACGCTGTTCGCCACTACAAAAAAATCATCGCCGCAGGCGATACCATAATTCCTCACTCCTCATTCCTCATTCCTCATTTACCTCCCCCTGTTGCATTTTCTCACTAAGTGTGCTATAATGACCTCAACAGACTTTATCTTATGGAGGTAACAAAATGTCAGAAGAAAACAAAAACGTTCAGGAAACCAAGGACGATAAAAAGGAAGGCAACGTCCTTGCAGGCTTCGTTCTCTACACAGACGCTAACATGGATTGGCTCAGATTTAAAAAGTTTCTGAAAGACGATTGGAACATCGTTCCGCAGGACGATGTAAAAGACAACGCTATGGTATTCAAGGTTGGCGATATGGTGGTCGCTTGCTCACTTATGCCTAATCCGGTTCCTAACAAGGAAGCTGAAAATGCGGCAAAGTATAACATTCTCTGGAAAGAGGGCGCAAACGAGGTCGCTAAGCATCAGGCTCATGTTATGCTCGCTGTAATGAACAAAACAAGCGCTGTTGAGCAGGCTATCCTCTTTGCAAAGGTGGCAAGCTCTCTGCTCAAGCTCGATAACGCTATCGGTATCTATAAAGACCCGACAGTTTATGAGAAGAATTTCTATGTGAACTTTGCTGAAACTATCAAAGACGGCGAGTATCCGATGCCTATTCTTATCTACACAGGTATGTATCTTGCCAAAACAGGTCTTTGCGCTTTTACATCAGGCATGAGATTTTTTGGATATGAGGAAATGGAGATAGTTGACTCTCCAAAACAACCTAACGATTTGCTTGGATTTTTGCTTTCTATCTCCGAGTATGTGCTTTCTGAGGGCGTTGAGCTTAAAGACGGCGAAACTATCGGCTTCTCTGAGGAGCAAAAGCTCCCTATCACTCTGTCAGACGGCGTGAGCGTTCCGGGCAAGACCCTGAAAATAAAGTATTGATAAATACTATCAATGTTATTGTAGGGGAGTGGTGCAATTTCTGCTTTGCAGAAATCCGACGTCCCGTTTGTGCTTGCCCTTTCAATTTTTAAAGAATAAATTTTCATATTATTCTAAGCCGTACAATTTGTGCGGCTTTTTTTGTGCATAACCGAAAAACTTTCCGCAGACCTCTGTTTTAATTGACTTTTAGTTTGTTCAGTGATATACTTAAATGTGTATCGCCTTTTGTCGGAATAAGCCGACAATGGCTGTTTTATCAATTTTTGTTAGGAGTTTTGTTGTGGTATTTGCAGATCTATTTTTCTTGTATTTTTTCCTGCCTGTGTGCCTGATATGCTATTTTATCACACGCAGTACAGCCATAAGAAATGCAGTGCTGGTGGTGTTTTCACTTATCTTTTACGCATGGGGCGAGCCTGTCTGGGTTAGTATCCTCATAGTTTCCTCCCTTGTGGACTACATAAATGGTCGGGTGATAGAAAAACACCCCGAAGGCTGGCAGGCAAAAGCGGCGCTTGCATGGTCGCTTGTCTTTAACCTTGGGGTGCTGTTCGGTTTCAAGTATACGGCGTTCTTTGTGGAAAATCTCAACAATTGGTTCGGTCTAGGCATACCGGTGCCTAATATCGTTTTGCCTATCGGTATCTCTTTCTATACGTTCCAGACTATTTCCTATACCGTCGATTGCTATTGGGGCAAGGTCAAGCCTCAGAAAAACTTCGGCAGATTTCTTTTGTATGTATCTATGTTCCCACAGCTCGTTGCAGGACCTATCGTAAGATACTCCGTTATCGGCGAGGAGATAAACGAAAGAAAGACCACTGCCAAGGATATCTCCGACGGCTTTTCAAGAATAATCCTCGGACTTGGCAAAAAGGTCATTATCGCAAATAATCTCAGCACCATTGTAACAGCCCTTTTCGGCTCTGCTTCAAACGGCTATGAAAATATAAAGACCCTCTCTGTGGCAGGCACATGGCTTGGCGCAATTCTTGTGGGTCTGTGGTATTATTTTGACTTCTCAGGCTATTCAGATATCGCTATCGGTCTTGGCAGGATATTCGGCTTCCACTTTGATGAGAACTTTAAATATCCTTTTATCTGCAAAACTATCTCAGAGTTCTGGCAGAGGTGGCATATCTCCCTTAGCTCATTTTTCAGAGATTATGTGCTTTATCTCCCTATCTTCGGCAAAAGAAGAAAATACGGAGGACTTTTCCTTGTATGGTTCTGCACAGGACTTTGGCACGGTGCAAGCTGGAACTTTGTTTTCTGGGGACTTTACTATGGAATGTTCATATTCTTTGAAATGCTCATTGGCAAAAAGCGCATGAAGAAAATGCCTGTTCCCCTTGCACATATCTATACAAAGCTTGTTATTTTCATAGGCTTCGGAATATTCTATTTTGAGAACCTCGGCTCACTGGGTACGTTCTTCAAGGCACTTGTTGGAGCAAATGGAAACAAACTGACCGATACAGTTACACAGCACCTTTTCATGAACAATATCTGGCTTTTTGCAGTGGCAGTGCTTTTCACAATGCCTGTTATACCAAAGATCAAAGAAAAGGCGCTCTCTGCAAAGGGTACAGCCTATTTTATGCAGTCAGCAGGTATCCTATGCAATGCGGCGATACTTGTTCTCTCAAGCGTTCTGCTTGTGAACACAACAAACAATCCGTTCTTGTATTTCAGATTTTAGGCAGGTGAAAGAGTATGGCAAATAATAAAGATTTTGAAAAGGACTTCAAACTGCCTGATACAAAGGCTCTTTCAGAAGCCTATACAGAATATCTTGACAGCGTTACTTTCGGTGGAAAGCCTATAGGAGAGGAAAAGAAAAAGCCTGAAGCTGTCAGCATGGCAAAAGTTGACGAAACGGAGAAAAGCTCCACTGTCCATGACGAGATAGTGGAAAAGATAGTCAGAAAAAACAAGGCTCTCAGCCACAGCATTTGGACGGACGAGCCTGTTTTGAAGCCAAAGAAAAGCGTATGGCTAAATACTGATGATGATAATGAAGAAGCATTGAAAAAAGTTGAGAAAAAAGCCGAAAAAGTTGAAATTTCTCAGTCTGTACAAAAAGCTCAGAAGAAAAATGCTGAGGAAATGGCTTCTGATAATGAGGTCATTATCCCATTTTCCAAAGAGAAAAATCACATAAACGGCACTAAAAAAGAGATCTCTGTGGCAGTTTCAGCAGACGGAACTGTGAAAAAACTGCCGAATAAGAAGAATTTCGTGCTGAAGATACCTGACAGCTATTATAGGGAATATGACGCAGCGGCACAGGATAAAGGCCCTGTTATCGCAGGAAAAAGGGTCGAGATAATCGACAAGAGAAGCCCTGAGAAAAAGCCTGAGAATGCTCAGAAGCCCAGCAGGGTAGAGGCGACAATAAATGTCAGAGTGCCTGCTCAGAAAGAGGAGAAGCCTGTCAGGAAAGCTGAGAAAAAGGCTGAGCTTAAATCTGAGCCGAAACCTGATCCTGTGGAAAAAGAAGAAAGTGACGCTAAGGCAGAGGAAGCTTACAGAAAAGGCATCGAAAAGGCAAAAAAACGCCGTGAGGAACGTAAAAAGGCTAAGAAAAACAATATCTATGAGAAGGAATTTAATGTTATAAATTCTGTTGTTTGCCTGCTTATTGTTTTCGGCGTGTTTGCGGCACTGCTTGTGATGAAGCGTGAAAGCGGTTTTATACAGTCAGAAAACAGAAACCTTGCGACTTTTCCGAAATTTTCGCTGTCATCATATTTTGACGGTGACTTCACAAGCGGAATAACCGAATATTTTACCGACACTGTTCCAAACAGAGAAAAGCTTAAATCTTTCTGCTCTGATTTCACGAATATGCTTGGAATAAAGCTCAACGATACTGTTATAACGGGCGATTTCAAAACGGTGGAAAAAGAAGAGCTGGATCAGGATAAGATCGCAAAAACAACAACTGTAACAGCTTTTACAGGTTCGAGGACCACCACCACTGCGGATACAAAGACCACCGACACAAGCACAACTACGAAAAAATCAACGGAAAGCGAAAAGGTAGTTGACGTGCCTGACAATCTTGACGACGGTCAGTGGGAGGGCGACGTTATCGTATCAGGCAAGGGCAAAAATGTTCGTGCAATGGGTGCTTACTACGGCACTTTCGAGAACGGCGACAAGTATGCGAACACCATAAACAAGTGGAAAGCCGACCTTGGTGACAGCGTGAACGTATACAATATGTCTATCCCGACTTCGGCGGCTTATTATATGCCGAACAATCTCAAGGACGCTGTTTCAGATCAGAAAGACAATATTGACAACATTGCCGCAGGTCTTAACGGAATAATCAACACCGATGTTTATGACTCTCTGGCTGAGCATACAAAGGAATATATCTACTCAAGAACGGATCATCACTGGCAGCCTTTGGGAGCATATTATGCGGCGCAGGTTTTTGCTGATCAGTCGGGAATAGATTTTCCAAACCTTGATACCTACGATAAATGGGAGATAGACGGCTTTGTGGGAACGATGTATGCTTACAGCAATTACAACAGTGAGCTTCAGAAATATCCTGACAAGTTCATTTACTATAAGCCTGACAATAATGATGATCTGACGGTAAAGTATTATGATACGGAGTTTAAAAACCCTGTGGAGTCTACGCTGTTTTTTGACTATGCAGAGGGCGTAAACTGCTATTCTGCGATACTCAACGTGGATCAGGAGATAGCTGAGATAGACACGGGCGTGGACAATGGCAGAGTGCTTGTGGTGTTCAAAGACAGCTTTGGAAATGCTTTGATACCATTTTTCACCCATGGCTTCTCAAAAATCTATGTTTGTGATTTCAGATATTTTGACATAAACGCTATTGATTTTTGTAAAGAAGTGGGTTGCACAGACTTGCTGTTTGCAATATCGTTGACGAGCTGTTCAACGCCTAGTAAGGTGGATTGTTTGAATAATATTAGGATACAGTAGGAGTTTAAGTGAGGAGTGGAGTTAAGTGAGGAGTGAGGAGTGAGGAGTGAGGAATGAGCATAGCAGACCAAAGTAAATTGCAAGCATAAAGTAAAATAAAGCACCGAGTGAAGCGAGAGATAAAGCGCACGCTCAAGCCCGGCGCTAGAGGGCTTGTGGGGTCTAGGGGCAAAGCCCCTAGCGGAGTATGAGGCAGAGCCTCATTCGGCGCAAGCCGACAAGGTGCAGATTGTAGTATCAAAAGCATATAGAAGTCCGATATCAGATAAAAGTGATATCGGAGAATTAAATCTGCACCGCCTTTCTAGCCCTAAGCGCAATGTAGATACGCAAAGAGCGGAGCGATTTTGCGGAGGTAGGACTTGCCCAAATAACTGTAGGGGCGAACAGCGTTCGCCCGTGTTCAGAATTTGTTATAATTTCAGAATTGTAGGGGCTGGCGAAATTTCTGCTTTGCAGAAATTTCGCGGCTCCCATACATGGTTGTTGTGTTGCCGTAAGATTGTGGGTTTAGCCGTTTTTATATTCAATTTTCAAGTTGCGTTCGGGGTGCGACATTGGGTATTATGCCCTTGGTTGCGTATACACAAAATACCGCAATGCACACCCACGCTTTGACACAAGTTCTCTACAGCCTGTTCCAGAAACGCACCTCGGTTTCACTAAGTCGCAGGGCTTGTACGTGCCCGCAAGTATCAAAACGCTTTCTACTTATCCCCGAAAAGCACCCCTTTTGTTGCATAAAAAATGCAACAATTGCAGAAATGTTGCCAAATTAAAACATAAATCATTTGTTTGCACAAGACAATACCACTGAAATTGTGCAGGATCAACATGGAATTTTGAACTAAATGTGTCTTGACATCGTTAATATCACGTTAATAAAACGGTGATATAATAAAAAAATGCAAAGTGAACGGAGGGGTAAAAATGTTTCACATACTTGTGGTGGAGGACGATACTAACACTCGCAAACTGACCTGTGATGTGCTTAGCGACAACGGCTACACACCTATCGAGGCTCGTGACGGTATAGAGGCTCTCGAAATAATGGACGAAAAACACGTTGACCTTATTATAATGGACGTTATGATGCCTCGTATGGACGGTTTGGAGCTTTGCGAAACTATCCGCAAGGCTGGGTTTCAGACACCTATATTAATGGTGACGGCTAAGGAAACGGCTTTTGACAAAAAGCAGGGCTTTATAAAAGGTACGGACGATTACATGGTGAAGCCTGTGGACGAGGAGGAAATGCTTCTGCGAATTCAGGCACTTTTACGACGTTCGCAGATAGTGAGCGACCACAAGATAACTGTGGGCGACACCACTCTCGACTATGACGCACTGACTATCAAGACCCCTGAGGGCATAAGAGAGCTTCCGCCGAAAGAGTTCATGCTTCTTTACAAGCTTCTTTCCTATCCCGACAAGATATTCACCCGCCGTCAGCTTATGGACGAGCTTTGGGATATGACCTCAGACACTGACGAGCGCACTGTGGACGTACACATAAACCGCATAAGAGAGCATTTGAAGAATAACCACGATTTTGAGATAATGACAGTGAGAGGACTTGGCTACAAGGCGGTCAAGCTGAAAGGATAGGCTCATGAAAAAACATCTTATCTCTGCTCTTCGCTCAGAGCGCAGGCGAAATTACACCATGAACGCCAGCATAGTTTCGGCGGTATTTATGATAATGATATGGGCAGGACTTCTTACGGGATTTATAATGATAGGCATAAAAAGATGCCTGCATTTTCTATCCCCTTTGCAAATGCCTTTTGTTTTCCTTATTGTGGGACTTGTGGTATCTGTAATAATCGGCACTTGCATTTCTGCCGCTGTAGCAAGCAAGATAGTAGGACCTGTGCGTGAGGTAAAAAAGGCAATGCACAGGGTAGAAAAGGGAGATTTCTCTCAAAGGTTAGAGGTAACGGGCTTTAACGGCGAGATAGACGAGCTTATAGAAAGCTACAACAAAATGGCGCAGGAGCTTGGGGGCATCGAGATGTTCAGGGAGAATTTTATCAACAGCTTCTCCCACGAGTTCAAAACGCCTATCGTTTCTATCCAGGGCTTTGCGAAACAGCTAAAAAAAGAAAATCTGTCAGAAGAGAAAAAGCAGGAATACATTGACATTATCATCAGCGAATCAAAGCGTTTGACCAATCTTTCATCGAACATTCTTATGCTTTCAAAGCTTGAAAATCAGCAGATCATCACTGACAAGACAAGCTTTTCCCTTGACGAGCAGATAAGAAACTGCATACTTCTTCTGGAAAAGCAATGGACGGCTAAGGACATAAGCTTTGACATTGATATGCAGGAGATACAATACACCACCAATGCGGAAATGCTTTCGCAGGTGTGGGTGAACATAATAGGCAACGCCGTAAAATTCTCCCCAGAGGGAAGCTCTATCAGAGTAAAGCTTTTCAAAGAGGGTGATGTGATAACGGCTGAGATAACTGACCGTGGCATCGGCATGGATCAGCAGACCATATCACACATTTTCGAGCGTTTTTATCAAGGGGACAGGGCGCACGCTTCAAAGGGAAACGGACTTGGTTTGCCACTTGTTAAGCGTATCGTGGAGCTGTGCAACGGCAATATCCGTGTAGAATCACAATACGGAAAGGGTACAAATTTTATTGTTACGCTCCCGCAAAACGACAAATGGCCTTAGTATCATAAAAAAAAGACGGACACTTCCAAAGAAATGTCCGCCTTTTTCTATTTTATCAGATAGCCGCAAAGCCCTGCTTCAGATCGTCTATGATATCCTCGACATTTTCAAGACCTACGGAAAGTCTTATCATTCCGCCGTTTATGCCTGCGGCAACGAGCTGTTCGTCTGAAAGCTGTCTGTGTGTTGCGGAGGCTGGGTGGAGGATACAAGTACGGATATCGGCAACGTGAACTTCGTTGGAAGCAAGCTTAAGGCTGTCCATGAACTTTGCCGCTGTATCTCTGCCGCCCTTGATAACGAACGAGATAACGCCTGCTGTGCCAAGAGGGAGATACTTTTCAGCAAGCTTATGGTACTTATCGCTTTCAAGTCCGGGATATGCAACGGACTCTACCTTGTCATTGCTTTCGAGGAATTTTGCCACTGTTATAGCGTTCTCGCAATACTGCTTCATTCTTACAGGGAGAGTTTCAAGTCCCAGATTGAGCAGGAACGAGGAATTTGCGGCAGGATAGCAGCCGAAATCTCTCATAAGCTGCATTCTTGCTTTTACGATATAAGGTGCGAATGAATATTTTTCAGTGTAGATAGTGCCATGATAGCTTTCGTCAGGCTCGGTCATGCAAGGGAACTTTCCGCCCGTCCAATCGAACTTGCCGCTGTCAACGATAACGCCGCCGACCTGAACAGCGTGGCCGTCCATATACTTTGATGTAGAATGGATAACGATATCTGCGCCCCACTCGATAGGTCTGCAAAGGTATGGAGTAGCAAAAGTATTATCAACGATAAGAGGAACACCATTCTTATGGGCGATATTTGCAAAACGCTCGATATCGAAAACTGTCAGAGCAGGGTTTGCGATAGTTTCACCGAAAACAAGCTTTGTATTATCCTTGAATGCCGCCTGTATCTCATCATCTGTAGCGTCGGGGTCAACATAGATACACTCTATACCAAGTCTTTTCATTGTTATGCTGAAAAGGTTTATGGTGCCGCCATAGATAGAAGTGGAAGCTATAAAGCTGTCCCCTGCCTGACAGATGTTCAGGATAGAGCAAAGTGTGGCAGCCTGTCCGCTTGATGTACACATTGCGGCTGCACCGCCCTCGAGAGCGGCAATTTTCTTTTCAACTGCGTCTGTGGTAGGGTTTTCAAAGCGTGAGTAGATAAGGCTCTTGGTAGGGTCGTCAAAGACCTCGGCTATCTCTCTTGAGGAGTCATAGACATAAGTTGTACTTTGTACGATAGGCACTACCCTTGGCTCTCCGTTTTTAGGCGTATAGCCTCGTGTAAACATTGTGTTCGATCTTCAATCAAATCAAATCCTTTCAATGCGGTAACGACCGCTAAATTTTTACCAATATAAAAAGCTTTTCAAAAAGCGTTTAAAACAGCAGCCCCCTCAGACCGCCCAAACATTATAAATGCGTTTATTCTGCATAGCGAAAACTCATAGCTGAATCGAAAATATCTTCTCCCATTGAAACATACTTTAGTGGTATCACCACATTATATTGTATATATTCGCTGTCAGAAAACTCGTATATACCCTGAACGTTCACACTTTGATCCTCACCCAGAGCCGCAATAACACAGCCACGCTTGCCATTGCCAAGGTCAAGTTCCCGATAATCAAGCCAAACATTATCATCAGAGCTGATATCAGCCGACTTTGCATACATATCTAGCATATCATCGACCGTGATCTTGTCAAGCCGCTGATAATAAGACAATGACAGATTTAACCCGTCATATTTTTCGTCCACTTTGCCGTCAATAAGATTTGCATAGACAATCTTCACATCTCTCGTGCCGTCAAAATCATCTGTAGTTATCTCATGCTTTTCCAACTTTGCGGCAGAAAATCCACCTATCTCAGGCAACTCTAAAGCGGCAGAAAAATCCGAAAGTTCTATGGTCAAACCGTTTTCAATATCATAACGGTCTGTATCCACCGACCCTCCGTTAAACATATCATAAACATAACTGTCTATGACCATGTAAACGCCACCCATGGTGATATTCGCAGAAATGCCATTTTCGTCAACGAAACTTTCAAGTTTCGTGAACGTGCTATCCTCGTCAAACTGCATTATAACTGCACTGGCTTTTTGCTCGTCGCTTATTTTGTCGCTAAACTCAAAACGAATGACCCCACCCCCGAAATCAGCGTCAGTATACTTCACAGGTATACTAAGGAGCGGCTCGTCAGAGTTTATCATTGCGTTTATACCATAATAATCAGAAAGCTTTGCTCCTGCACCAAAATTGCCCTCTATGGTGCATTTTGCTGTATATGGTATTTCGCTAAGGTCACAAACAAGCTCAGGGTCACGAATTATTTCCACCTGCGAACTGTCATCCGTCTGCGAACTTTCCTCCACACCGTTGGGCGTATCTGACACCGCTTCCGCAGTAGTAGTATCTTTCGTTTCTGAAACGCTGTCTGCGGCTTCCTCAACAGGTCCGCAGGCGCAAAGTGACACTGACAGCAACGCCGCCAGCAATACAGCTGTTTTTCTGCTATTTTTCATATTAAGTTTCTCCCTATTTTTTTTATTTTGTTTACCTTACAAGTCCTTGAAGTCCACCCTTGCCCCTGTCAAGGCGCTCTCCATTATTATTCTTGCGCACTCCGAAAGTGAAACTGCGCTTTTGCAGGTCATCATGGCTTTTTGTATGCAAAGTCCGAAAACTATGTGAAGCTCTCCCCTGCCTGCTGACTTCTGTGCTATAGGCAGAAGCGGTTGCCAAAGAAGCTTTATATAGCTTTGGACAGTTTCGCCTGTGGTGCAGTTTCTTATTTTGCCAAAGCTTGCGCCCCCTGCGTTTGCCGCAGTGTAGCGGAGCATTTTCCCAACGTCCGTAAAAGGCTGGTTATATTTTTTAAGCACTCCTGCGGTAAAAGACCACACTGAGTAGTTATTGCCCACAAGCTTTTCGTCAATGATATCGCCGTAGAAATACTTTCTGCCTGACTTATCAGTGAACACTGTGAAAACGTCCTCCTCTTGAACTCCCTCTGTCATGAAAAGCCTTCTCACGTCCTGCTGACAGGAATAGCCTGCAAGAGAGCCTATACAGCACAAAAGGGATTGTGGGTGGACATAGCCCTCGGGGCTTCTCATAGCTCTGAGAAGTCTGTCGAATATTTCAAAGGCACTGCTTTTATATTGTTCAAGTTCCATTTTTATCACCGTTTCTCACGTTTTCTCCCCTTTTTATCTTTTTTATCACAAATCTGATGATATTAACATAAATCACCGCAAGCCCAAAGCCACCAAGCAGACCTGTTACCAGCCGACGCTTATTGGTGGACTTTTTCACCCCTGAATACTGCAATGACCAATCCAGCATGGTAGTTTCACAGCAGAGTACGGCCGTGAGGGTGGTTATGTTTTTCTTTATGGCTATCGGAAAGCCTACAAGCTGTCCTGCAAGCACGCCTGTACATCTTGCGCACACCGGAAACTGCCAGCCGTGAAAAAAGAAGCTTCTGTCGGGGCGCTGATGACAGCCTGCCGACGCACCAAGCTTCATAAGATAAAGCCACAGTGCATATGGGTCTTTTCTCATTCTCATGCTATGCTCTGAACTTATAATCGCAATCAGGACAGACCCAATAGGAGCGTGTTTTTGACTTGCTTTCCATGCCGCAAAGTCCGCAGATAAGCCCTGGCAGTCCGAACAGTATATAGCCGCAGCAGCCTTTTCCAAAGCCGTATTTGCCGCTTCTGTAGTCTGTTTCGCTTATAAGCTGACAGTTCCTGCCACCACATTTTGGGCAGCGTTTGCCTGTACAAAAATCTGCCATGGTGTTTTCCGCCTTTCTTTTGTGTGGTGTTTATCAAATAAAATTCAGGGGCTTGACGATCTGAAAAGACCTATCAGCCCGCTGAAATATTTTTATCCTTTGATATTATACGTTTATTTCTGCAACATCGTCAGACACGCCGTTTGCTTCGACAACAGGCTTTACGCAATTTTCGATAAACTCGTCCACCTGCTGTGGGCATCTGCCGATAAAGTTCTCAGGCTTCATTATCTTATCCATTTCTTCCTTTGTTATCATGAACATAGGGTCGTTGAGGATAAGCTCGCAGAGGTTATTGTCAAGTCCCTCTTTCTTAACTCTTGCACCTGCTACCATTGAATATTCTCTTATTCTCTCGTGGAGTTCCTGTCTGTTTCCGCCCTTTTCTACAGCGTCCATCATAATGTTCTCGGTAGCCATGAAAGGAAGCTCTGCCATAACTCTTCTTCTGATGATCTTGTCATATACTACCAAGCCGTTGTCAGGATCTGTAACATTGAGCATGATATTGAGTATAGCGTCAACGCCGAGAAAGGCTTCGGCAACGGAAATTCTCTTGTTTGCAGAGTCGTCGAGAGTTCTCTCAAACCACTGTGTACCTGCTGTGAATGCAGGGTTGAGAACGTCGCAGATAACGTATCTGGCAAGTGATGTTATTCTCTCATCTCTCATTGGATTTCTCTTATATGCCATAGCGGAAGAGCCTATCTGATTTTTCTCGAACGGCTCTTCGATCTCCTTGAATGACTGCAAAATTCTTATGTCGTTTGAGAACTTCATAGCAGACTGAGCGATACCGGCAAGAACTGAGCATACCTGATAGTCCATTTTTCTTGAATAGGTCTGACCTGAAACCGGAACGACAGCGTCAAAGCCCATTTCCTCAGCTATCATCTTTTCAAGCTCTTTTACCTTATCAGTATCACCGTGGAAAAGCTCCATAAATGAAGCCTGAGTGCCTGTAGTTCCCTTTGAGCCGAGGAGCTTGAGGTTAGCAAGTCTGAAATCCAGATCTTCAAGATCCATAAGAAGCTCGTTGCACCAAAGAGTAGCTCTTTTGCCCACTGTTGTGAGCTGTGCAGGCTGGAGGTGAGTATAAGCAAGGCAAGGCATAGCCTTATACTTATCGGCAAACTTTGCAAGCTGGTCGATGACCTTAACAAGCTTTCTCTTTACGACCTTAAGTGCATCTCTCATGATGATAACGTCTGTGTTATCGCCTACATAGCATGAAGTTGCGCCAAGGTGAATGATACCTGCTGCCTTTGGACAAACAAGGCCATAAGCATAAACGTGTGACATAACGTCATGACGAACAAGCTTTTCACGCTCAGCGGCAGCGGCATAATCTATATTATCAATGTTAGCTTCAAGCTCGTCTACCTGCTCCTGAGTAACATTAAGACCGAGCTTCATTTCAGCACGGGCAAGGGCTACCCACAGCTTTCTCCAAGTAGTAAACTTCTTGTCAGCAGAGAAAATAAACTGCATTTCCTTGCTTGCATATCTGGTACAAAACGGGCTTTCATAAGAATTTGTCATTGTTCTTCGACCTCTTTCGTAATATTATATAATGTATACACATTTATTATAGCATATTTTTTGCGGGTTTACAATAGGTTTAAGGAGAAATGTTTACAGTGGGACAACAATGGATAGGAAAGGAGCTTTTAAAAGTTAAATTTCTGTAAATTTTCAAGTAGAAACAGAGCTGTGCTTGACTTTTTGGGGCGGATATGTTATGATATTAAAGCCGCATATTCACGGTCATAAGTGTTTGTATTTGCAGACCACCGTGCGTAGCGAGTTTATTTAAAGGTAGGTGCATTCGTAATGTACGCAGTAATTGAAACAGGCGGAAAGCAGTATCAGGTTAAGCCTGGTGATGAGGTTTTCGTAGAAAAGCTGGACGTAAACGCTGAGGACGCTGTTACTTTCGATAAGGTAATGGTTGTTGGCGCTGACGACGGTATCAAGGTTGGCGCTCCATATGTTGACGGCGCTTCCGTAACAGCTAAGGTCATCAAGAACGGCAAGTCCAAGAAGGTGACTGTATTCACTTACAAGCCAAAGAAGGGCGAAAAGACCAAGATCGGTCACAGACAGCCTTACACTAAGGTTATGATCGAAGCTATCAACGCATAATGATCTGTGCTGATTTTTTCAGAAATGAGCATGACAGACTTGTGGGATTTCGTATAACGGGTCACGCAGGTTACGCAGATTATGGCGAGGACGTATGCTGTGCAAGCGTATCGTCTGCTGTAATGTTGACGGCTAACACTGTCACTGAGGCTTTTAAGATAAAGGCCGATGTCGCAGTGGAAGAAAACGAAATAATATTAAGGCTTGAAAATGACAGCTCAGAGGAGGGGGACAAGCTTCTTTTAGGGCTTCTCACTCATTTATATTTCCTAGCTGAGGAATTTTCAGGCAGGATCAAAGTCACGGTCAGAGATAACTGATCGGACGGATTACATTTTATGGAGGTGTAATTTAGATGATTAAGATTTCAATGCAGTTTTTCGCTCATAAAAAGGGAATGGGTTCTACAAAGAACGGACGTGATTCTGAGTCAAAGAGACTTGGCGTAAAGAGAGCTGACGGTCAGTTCGTACTGGCTGGTAACATCCTCGTTCGTCAGAGAGGTACTCACATTCACCCAGGCGAGAACGTTAAGAAGGGTTCTGACGATACTCTGTTCGCAACAAGCGACGGTGTTGTAAGATTTGAAAGACTCGGTAGAGACCGCAAGAAGGTTTCGGTTTATCCCAAGGCTTAATTTTGTAACATATGACCCTGAGCCTTAGGCTTGGGGTCTTTTGTTGGTTAATGACAACTAAATTTACGCATAATATCATTTATAAGGAGGTTTGATCATGTTTGTCGATCAGGCGAAGATCTATATAAAAGCCGGTGACGGCGGTGACGGTGCAGTTTCATTCCACCGTGAGAAATATGTTGCGGCAGGCGGTCCGGACGGCGGTGACGGCGGTAAGGGCGGAGATATTGTTTTCGTTGTTGACGACAATATCTCAAACCTTATAGATTTCAGATATAAGAGAAAATATGTTGCCGAAAAGGGGCAGAACGGCGGCGGCAAAAACTGCTCAGGCAGGAATGCTCCCGACCTTGTGGTGAAAGTTCCTAGAGGCACTGTTGTTAAAGAGATAAAGAGCGGCAGGATACTTGCCGACCTTTCTACAGATGAGCCTGCTGTTATCGCTCACGGAGGCAAGGGCGGGCGTGGAAACGCTCATTTTGCCACTTCCACAAGGCAGATACCGAAGTTTGCAAAGCCGGGTTTCAGTGGTGACGAATATGAGGTCATGCTTGAACTCAAGCTTATTGCAGACGTAGGACTTGTGGGCTTCCCGAACGTGGGTAAATCCACACTTATCTCTGTTGTATCAGCGGCAAAGCCAAAGATAGCCAACTACCACTTCACTACCCTGACGCCTGTCCTTGGCGTTGTTAAGATAGAAGAGGGAAAATCTTTTGTTATGGCGGATATCCCGGGTCTTATCGAGGGTGCGAGCGAGGGCGTTGGTCTTGGTCACGAATTTCTCAGACACGTTGAGAGGTGCAGACTTATCGTTCACGTTATTGACGTTTCAGGCAGCGAGGGCAGAGATCCTATCGAGGATTTCAAGGCGATAAATCACGAGCTTGAAAACTTCTCAATGGAGCTTGCGGAAGCTCCGCAGATAGTTGCCGCAAACAAGAGCGATATGGCTACCCCTGAGCAAGTAGAAAGACTGAGAAACTATGTTGAGGATCAGGGACTTCTCTTCTATGAGATCTCTGCCGCTACCACAAAGGGTACAAAAGAGCTTATGTATGGCGTTTGGGAAAGACTTTCTGTCCTGCCGCCTGTTAAGCAGTTTGAAGCTCAGCCGCTCACTCAGGAGGAGCTTGACGATAAGCTCATCTCAAAGAAAGACTTCCGTGTTACTGTGGAGGACGGCGTTTATTTCGTGGAAGCAGATTGGCTTCTTGACATACTCAGGACGGCTAATATGGACGACTACTCTTCCCTCCAGTATTTCCAGAACGTACTCAGGACCAGCGGCATAATCGACAAGCTGGAAGAAATGGGTATCGAAGAGGGCGACACTGTTTCTATATTCGACTTTGAGTTTGAATATCTCAGATAGGAGGGAGCGTCACGGAAAAGCTTTCTGATATGGACGCTATGCAATACTCCCCTCTGGCACTGGCTTTTATCGGGGACGGCGTTTACGAGATAAGGGTAAGAGAAAAGCTTATCCTTGAAGCTAATATGCCTGCGGACAAGCTGCACAAGCTCACTGTTGAGAGGGTGTGTGCGGAATATCAGGCAAAGGCTGTTCGCAAGTGGCTTGACGAGGGGCTGCTTAACGAACAGGAAATGGATATTTTCAAAAGGGGCAGAAATGCAAAGGGCATAAATGCTCCAAAACATTCCACTGTGGGGGAATACCGCATGGCGACAGGTTTGGAATGTCTTTTCGGTTTTTTATATCTCACGGGGCGTGAGGAACGTATAGGTGAACTGTTCGAGGCAGCATGGTCTGTGGGCAGCATCAATGAATAATATTACATCAAGGAGTGAATCAAATGTCAGGTCATTCAAAATGGGAAAACATTAAAAGAAAAAAGGGTGCAACAGACGCTGCAAGAGCTAAGATATTTACAAAGATAGGCAGAGAGATCGCTGTTGTAGTTAAGCAGGGCGGTGCTGATCCTGCAGGTAACGCAAAGCTGAGAGATCTTATCGCAAAAGCTAAGTCAAACAACGTGCCTAACGACAATATCGATAGAATTATCAAAAAGGCAGCAGGCGACGGCGACAAGAACAGCTACGAGTCAATGGTATACGAGGGCTACGGTCCAAGCGGTGTTGCTGTTATCGTTGAGTGCCTTACAGACAACAAGAACAGAACAGCAGGCGATATCCGTCACTTCTTCGACAAGTTCGGCGGAAACATGGGTACATCAGGCTGTGTATCTTTCATGTTCTCTGATGTTGGTACTGTTGTTATGGAGAACAACGGTGCTGACGAGGACAAGATAATGGAGGACTGCTTTGAGGCAGGCGCTGACGATTTTAACGTTGATGACGATGTTATCGAGATATCATGCGACCCTAATCAGGTTTCTTCTGTAAGAGAAGCTCTTGAGGGAATGGGTTACAAGGTACTTTCTGCTGAGGCTGAGAAAGTTCCTTCAAACTACACAACTATCGAAGACGAGGACGCTATCAAGAAGATGGGTCTGCTTCTCGAGCATCTTGAGGACGATGACGACGTTCAGAACGTTTACCACAACTGGGAGAATATGCCGGTTGAAGAGGAAGAATAATCAGGAAGATTTCTGACACTTTACTATTGACATTTACATATAATGTGGTATAATAGAATCAGAAAGATTTATTCTTTTAATAGGGGTTGCGAATCCGTCTAAAATCGCTTTAATAGGTATTTAAAGGGTCAATTTGTTTTGACCCTTTATTTTTTTGTATGCAGATGTATGTGTGCGCATAATTGGACGGAGAAGCTCATAAAATAATCATGCAGATATGGGGGACTGACGCTTGCAGGGCGACAGTCCCTTTTAAGCTTTAAACGACGATTTTTCGGGGATTTTCGTGTTAAAATCGCTGAAAATCCTTGCAGCTTTGCGGTGCTGTTTGTAAGTTGTGCTATTGACATAAAAGGGGTTATAGTATATAATAATCGTATGTGTAGATATCGCCCTGAAAAGATAAAAAAATACAGATAATGGGTGATAAGGAAGAAGCAGAGAATGATAGGAGGAAACTTATGAACAAGATCTTTTGTTCTGCTCTGACAGCCGTTGTTGCAGGCACTATGCTCACAGGCTGTGCCATGCCTTGGGAAAAGGGAGCTGATGACGACGTTGCCCCCGGTGGTTATTCCTATACGGCTGACTCAAATTCAGAACAGAAACAAGCTTATCGCTGGCTCATAGAGCCGACTATAAACGCCGATAATATCATTTCTTTTGACGGAAGTCAGGTCGACCCTAACAACGAAAAGAACACAGCTTATGCCAACTATTCTGTTATCAGACAGAGCGGCAAGTATGGCATTATAGACTACAGCGGAAACATGGTAGTGCCTGCGGAATATGACGATTACTACACCTGCTGGTGCGGAGAGGTCACGCTTTTCAATATTATAAATGAAAAGAATGATGAGTATGAGTATTGCAGTATCGACAGCTCAAATCAGGTAGTATACTATGCAGCGGAACATCATGACAGCTCACCGAAATATTACTGGAACAGCAATGAGGAAAAGATCTATGTAAAGGACGCTGACGAAGAACAGGGCGAAGAATACACCGGCAAAAAGGCTGTTGTGGTATGTGAAGCTGACGTGAAAAAGTCTGACAATGGTTTTTATGACATTTCTCCTGTGAGCGAACCGCTTTACGGGCTTGCTAAAAAGGACAAGCTTATACTTGATATGCAGTACACTGATTTCTATGCCCCTGCATACAAAGGCGCAGGACTTACCTGCATCGCCTTCGAGAACGACGAAGGCAAGTGGGGATATGTTGGTTCTGACGGCAAAACTATAATCGACTTCAAGTGCGACGGTGACATGAGTGCCTATTGCGGAAAGGTGATAGATGACGAGATGGCAGTTCATCCTTATCTTTTCACTGACGATTATCTGCCGGTATCCATAAATTCATCATATGGTTATTATGACATAGACGGCAACTGTATCGTAAAGCCAGGCGAGTTCGATCAGGCAAGACCTGCTCACAACGGCAAGGCATGGGTAATGAAGTCCGGAAAATGGGGCGTTATAGCATTCGGTGACGCACCTGTTGAGGAGGACTCATCAGAGGAAGAGACCACCACAACTACGACCACCACAAGCTACATCACCACGACCACAACTTCAACGACCACCAAAACAACTTCGGTTTCAACAGAAACGAAAAAAGCAACTGAAACTACTCCATCTTTGACACAGCCAAGTGAAACCACTGAGGTGTCAACGAACACGGAAACTGTTACAGAAACAGTAACGGAGCCTGTTACGGAAACTGATCCGCCTGCTCCTGAGCCTGAGCCTGAACCGACACCTGAACAATAATACAAATATAGAAAGCCCTCAGTCGTCAGGTATTTACTCAGGTCAATATGATTCATCACTTCACAAAATGTATATACTGGGTCAGTTGTTTCAATTATTTTTTCAATTTCTATTGAAATTTTAATTGATATGGTGTATAATATTCTTGTGGTTGGTTATTCATGATACTTTAATTATACCACAAAAAAAGACTGCTGTCTTGCTTTTTGGCAAGATCGCAGCCTTTTTT